>NZ_JBMQUD010000081.1:0-89852 GCF_057359045.1 Adhaeribacter sp. | reverse complement strand
TGGTTGCCTTGCCCATCTCCGTTTGGCTTTTTGCAAGCAGCAGCGCAGCGGCCTCGTCACAGTCTTTCACAATAAAGTTGATGGTTTCCTCGAACGAGGCCCGGTTTACTAACGAGAAATCTTGGTTTATTTGACTTTCTTTCGCCAGCAGGGGAACGCCTCCGAAAAGCCGGACAAGTTCTGCATAGGCAAACGCCCGCAGGAACAGTGCCTCGCCCCGCAAAATATCCACTTGCGCCTGTATGGCAGTCTTGTTGCCTTCCGGAGCAGCGTCCACAGCACGTCCTACATTGTCCAGAAATTTGTTAAGTTTTTGGATGTTTCTAAAATGGTCATTCCAACCCGGAAGGTGCCCCGATAATCCCCAGGGGGAGACGTTATCCGGCGAGATATCACCCCTCACATAAAAATTTTCCCGGAATTTAATTTGGGCCTCATCCGATACACCGGTAACCATATATTGCCGGTAGCCCATACCTGTACCCCGATAGGTATCCAGCAAATAAGCTTTTGACAGGTTTATATCTTCCCAAAGAACCGCATCGGTATACCTATCTACCGGCTTTAGATCGAGGATGTCGTGGCAAGAGGACATCCCCAACATCAGTGCGCTTAATACTGTTATTAATATTTTATTATATTTCATAATGGTGAATTCATATTTTAACTAAAAAATCTGTATGTTTTAAAAAGAAACCCGCGCTCCTACTGTATAGACCTTCATAATCGGGTAGTTATCCCGGTTACCGCTAAATTCCGGATCCCAGATACCCTGCGAGGCATAGATGAGGAATAAATTTTGTCCTGATAAATAGACCTCTGCATTGGCCATCTTAAGCGTGTTCTGGAATGTTTTAGGCAACGTGTAGGTCAGCTCTAGATTTTTTAACCGGGCAAACTCCATATTCTGATATTCCATATCTGTCCGGAAGCTATTGCTTCTCCAATAAGGGTTCCAGCCATTAGGGGTTCTGGGTTTGGTAGCATCCCGGTTTTCGGGTGTCCAGCGTCCATCGGCCTGAAACTGGTAGTAATTACCTTGCAAACCCTGCTGAGAACCCAGCATCTGCCGCCAGGCCGTTCCAACGCCGGTTAACAGGGCAGTTAACCGCACAGATTTGTATCTAACATTGAGCGATGACGCATAGGTTATTTCCGGAACGCTCGTCTGATCAAAAAGAATTCTGTCATCGGCCGTAATTTTACCATCCTTGTTAATATCTTCAATAATCACATCACCTGGTATGGCACCGGTTACATGCGGCAACGAATTAACATGGTCTACATCTCTGAAAATACCGGCTGACTTGTGCAGCAATATGGCCCCGATGGGATGCCCGGTTCTTTTCTGCCATTCAACCACCTGCGCCGCCTCATCAAATTCAACTATCTTGTTCCGGGCAAAGGTAAAGTTACCAGTCAAGCCGTACGACAACTCAGATTTTTGCTTCTGATATCCCAATTCTACTTCTAAACCTTTGCTATCTACAATACCAAAGTTTTCGTTTGGCAGGGAAATTCCGGAAAAGTCAGGCACCGAAGCATTTCTGGCCACCAGAATCCGGCTTCTGCGCTGATAAAATAAGTCGGCGTTTAAAAAGAAATCCTTCAAGAAGGCCGACTCGAAACCAACATTGGTCATGTTGGCAATCTCCCAGGTAATATTAGGATTTGGGGTAACATTTTGGATGAGACTGGTACCATAATTCAGGTTCGTTCCGTAAACCCCACCAGTACCAAACGAATAGCTAGCCAGGTATTGGAAAGGCGCGACCTGGTCATTACCCATTCTTCCCCACGAGGCCTTCAGCTTCAGGAAATCAACCAACCTGTTATTTCTCATGAAGTTCTCCTGGGTAAGGACCCAGCCGGCCAATACACTCGGGAAAGTGCCCCAGCGGCCACTTTCTTCTGAAAAGCGCACGGAACCATCTCTGCGTAAAGTAAATTGGAATAGATACTTTTCTTTGAAATTGTAGCTAAGCCGGCCGAAGTAGTTAACTCTTGTATCAACCGAAACCCCTTCACTGTTGTCTTTGTTTAGGTTACCTCCCGCAAATAGGTACGGCAGCGCACTACTAACAAAGCCCGTACGGTAAGCCATTATATTATTGGTCTCGTTTTTAAATTGCTCGTAGGCCACAAACGCGCTCAGGTTATGGGCGTCGTTAAAGCTCTTTGTGTAATCTAGTTGTAAGTGATAGAGTTTCCGGGTAGCGTCGCCATAAATATTTCGCAATGTTCTCGGAGAATTGTTCGATATCTTGGTTAAGAACGCTGAACCGTCTTCTTTTCCGGTATTACCGGCGGCCAGGTATGCAGCACGGTTAAAGGTATACCCTTCCAGTGGCTGTACAAAATGCTTACCTTTGTTGAAGTCGATATCATAAGAATAATAGGTGGATAGAGCTAATCCTTCAACACCCGGTATTTTCAAAGAGGCGTTAAGCGTATTGTAGCTCATAAAGTTTTTTCGGTCGTTAAAGCCATAATCGAGGGTAGAGATAACAGCAGGATGGTATCCTAATCCAAAAGAACCGGTTGCCAGCTGGCCAGTAGGCCAGTAAGCATAATCGGTAGGCCGGCCCTGGTTAACAACATTGAAAATCGTTTCCCGATCCATCGCCGAAGACATTCTGTTTTCCTGGGTTTCGTTCAACGCCACCCCAACTGTTAGATATTTATTGACGTTGAAATCAACGTTTACTTTGACGTTAAAGCGCTTAAAATCATTTGCGTCGCGTTTATAAATTCCATCAGAATTAAAATAGCCTACAGCACCATAGTAGGTAAGTCTATCGTTTCCACCGCTAATAGAAATATTGTGGTTAGATGTATTGGCAAAGTCGCGCAGCGTCACCTCATTCCAGTCGGTATTCGGATGGGTCCAGGGATATTCACCGGATCTGTATTTTTCTACGTCTTCCGGCTTATATCTTAAGTTGGCTTCCGTAACGCCGTCATAGGTTTGCATCTCTCTAACCATTTGCGCATAAGTAGCTGCATCCGTCATTTCAGGCAACCAGGTAGGTCTTGATAATCCTTGGTACATGGAATATTCAATCCGGGGTTTGCCCTGCGCACCTTTTTTGGTGGTAACCAGAATTACACCGTTTGCCGCCCGCGCGCCATAAATAGCCGCCGATGCATCTTTGAGCACACTAATACTCGCAATATCATTCGCGTTTAAGGCATTAATATCCCTTCCTTCCGTGCCGTCAATAATAATTAAGGGGGCACTGTTTCCCAATGTTCCCCTTCCGCGGATTAACAACTGGGCTGCATCAGCGCCTGGCTCTCCCTGCGGCTGTTGTACAATAAGACCAGGTAACCGTCCGGCCAAAGCGTTGGAAACGGAACCGACAGGGGATGCGGTGATCTCTTTTGTCGAAATTGCTTCAATGGAGCCGATAACATTTACCTTTTTTTCCGCTCCAAAGCCCACAACTACTACTTCGGAAAGACTTTGCATGTCTTCGGACATGCTGACGTTAATCGTTGTCCGGTTTCCTACCGCAACCTCCTTTGCCACATACCCGATAAAAGAAAAAACCAGCACATCTTCCTGGGAAGCCTGTAGACTAAATCCACCTTCCGCATCAGTAGTTGTACCTTTAGTAGTTCCTTTAACCAGTACAGTAACACCAGGCAACGCATCAGACTTATCAGACTTAACGGTACCTGTAACAGTTCTTTGTTGGGCAAATGCCACCGATTGGATACCGCAGATAAGCATGCAAGCTATCCAGATTACCAAAAAGGCCTTTCCAGGTGGTTCAGGCCAATACATTTTTGTAAAATTTTTTAATTTCATAATAACTTTTTGAAGTGTAGATAATAATGATGCCTTTCGTTACCTAAAGAAAAATGAATAAAATGATAAATCATAATAGTAAAAGATTTTTTTTTAAAATAAATAATGTTTTGAAACAAAACCTCTTTACAATAGATAAGGTAAAGCAAATAACCATTAGCAAAATGAAGAAGAAATATTTTAAGGCATCATAGCACAAGCCGACTACGCCTTTATTTTTATGAGTACGCCGTTAAAAATTGTTTCCCGAGAGGAACCAGGTGCCCAGTAATTATATTATGGCCACCATAATAAAGTTTGCCACGGCACACATTATAATATGACACACTCCGTCTATCCTGTTCACTTACCAGGAATAAGAGATTGGAAATTTATTCGAGGAAACAAACCTTTCTTTGCTTGCTAGAAGTGGGGATGTTGCGAAGCATTTTGTTCTGGTTATCTTTCTCTTCTTTTTTTGACATATTAACCTTCTGAACCGCGAGGCGTGGGGCCAACCTGCGAGTTACAGAATGCATTGAAGCTGATGAGGAGAAATGCTACTTTAAGCTTAAGCATTTCGTAGCAGAGGCTCTCCAGGGCACTTTTGCCCGCTGGCATCAGGCTGATATAATGTTTATTACATTGACTATTTGTATTAATCTTGACTATATAATATTAATATAGTATAGTCTTTACCTCGTTGACAATAAATCATGCAGCGATTGGCACGGCTTGGCTACTTTACTTCTACCGAATAGGTTACGACCATCCACTTAAATTTCGAAAAATTTCTACTCTTCAAATTTCCAATGTAACTAGGTTACCTGTGCCATTCTTACATTTTCATTAGACTCGTCGCCAATATACCTTTACGTTCCCGCATCCTCCATGAGCCTCTTAATAGTTCCAATAGCCTAAGATGTCAGAAGCAAATAACCTGGTCAGTCTATAAGTTGACCCGAAATCACAGCCTTTATCCTTTAATCTTGCGAGCCTAAAGCAACTTATAATATTATTAAAATGTACAAGACACCCGATACATCCATAGAAGGTTTACCCTGTTCCTTGCTTCTGTTTTATAGAACTCGTGCCTAAAATATATTTTTTTACCTTTGTTTTTGCAAATTAAAACCTATTTTTGCAATACTAGGAAGGGTTACGAAAAACTTTATACAAGCCACTAGTATACATTTCGAAAGACAAGGATATGAAAAGGAAATCTACTCAAACATTTTTGTTTGATAAAAACCTTAGCCTTGCCTGAATACTGCATTAATTATTTTCCTATTGCGGGTTGTTCCTTAAAATTGCTTAAGTGAACTACCAACTAAAATCATGAGAGAGACGAAAAGCCAAGAGAAGCGCAACCGCATTTTTCAGATAGACGATATTTTCCAAATTCGGAATTTAAGCGGGGTAAAAATTTCGCCCGATGGCAGCAGGATTGTTTACGTGAGAACCGTAGCCGATTTAAACCAAAATACCAGGCCAGATTATATTGTATTAATCTCAACTTACGATAATCATACAGAGATTTTAGTCGAGGGGGATTCACCTGTATGGTCGCCGGATGGCTCATCCATTGCTTACCATGCCTCTCAAAACGGCCGGACCGGAATATGGATTTATAATTTAAACGATCGCAGAACCCGATTCCTTACCAACGTATATGAATCAGCCTACTTCATTAATCACCTGACCCAAACGAATTTCTCCTGGTCGCCGGACGGGAAATATATTGCCTATATAAGTACTGCTCCCCCTGCTTCTTTGCCGGAAGACGAGGCAAGCTCCATTATGGCAGTAAACAGACTGCTTTACAAGACTAAAGGCGGATGGGGCCGGCCATTCTTCGCGGATGGAAATACAAGTCATATTTGGATTGTTCCTGCCAACGGTGGCGAACCGCAGATTATAACACCAGGAGATTATCATGAACATTCTATTTCCTGGTCTCCCGACAGCACCCAAATTGCTTTTATCAGCAATCGTACTTCTGATCCCGACAACAATCAGAATTGTGATTTATGGACAGTTGATATAAAGACAAAAAGAGTAGAAAAATTAACGCACCATTCGGGCACGGCCTTTCAGCCAGCCTGGTCACCCGATGGAAAGTACATCGCGTACCTGGCCACAACCAGTGCCGTCAGCACGAACGACAGCCAGGCGGACGATACGCATTTGTATATTGTACCAGCAGCGGGTGGAGCGTCGCGATGTTTAACCCGGTCCCTGGACCGGAGAATAGAAAATATTCAATGGCATCCACTTAGCAGATGGGTTTACTTTTGCGCCGGAAACAAAGGCACAACGCCCCTGTACCGCGCCCCTATAGGCATCGGGGAAATTGAAACTGTCTTGGTGGGTAATTCCCTGGTACAGGAATATTCCTTAACGGCCGATGGAGACGTTGTGGCCTATATTTTAACAGCTATTACGCATCCTTCGGAAATATTCCTAAAGAAAGCCGGCGAGCTATCCAGCATTCAAATAACAGATGAAAATAAAAATTTACTGGATCATCTGGCTCTGCAAAAGGTTAAAGAATTCTGGTTTGATAGCTTTGACGAAACGCCGGTACAAGGCTGGATTATGCCGCCTTGTTCTTTAGACGATTCTAAAAAGTACCCTTTAATTTTGGTCATTCACGGCGGCCCGCATAACATGTTCGGCTATTCTTTTGACCCGTTCATGCAACTGTTAGCGGCACACGGGTACGGTGTGCTTTTTATTAACCCAAGAGGCAGCAGCGGCTATGGCCAGGCATTCTCGAAAGGCACCGTTCTGAACTGGGGCGGTGGCGATTACAAGGACCTGATGCTCGGGCTAGAATATGCTATTGCTAATAACTCCTGGATAGACGCAGAAAAACTAGGTGTAACAGGCCAGAGTTACGGCGGGTACATGACCAACTGGATCATCACGCAAACCAACCGCTTCAAGGCTGCTGTTGTCGATGGCGGGATCAGCAACCTAATCAGTTTCGCGGGCACCTCTTTGTACCATTCGCTGATAGAATCGGAATTTAACGGGAGTGTTTATGATAATTTCCCCCTGCTTTGGCAATGGTCGCCGCTGCGCCATGTAAAAAACGTTAAAACACCTACGCTGTTCCTGCATGGCACTAAAGACAATGAAGTTCCGGTAACCCAGGCCGAAGAAATGTACATTGCCTTAAAAAAATTAGGCGTCACGACCTCTTTCGTCCAGTATCTCGAAGAAGGCCATGGCTGGCGGCCGGATTTAAAGCCGAAGAGCAGATATGATTTATACAGCCGGGTGCTGAACTGGTTTGATGAGTACATAAAGTAATAACGGTATTCAACCCGAATGTAAATAATCTAACAAGTTGATTAACACATATTTTTTACGATGAACAAAGGAAAGAATTGGATCAGTTTTGTAATCATACATGTAATTTTTATGGGCGTGTGGGGCGCCCTCATTGAGATACCTGAAAAAAATGGTTTTCCGGCCACCCTGGGTTATGTTGTATGGGCATTAACCATGATTGTGGCGGCAATCTTTGCCCTGGCGGTAAACCGCTGGCAACTCGAACATGACAAGCGCTCCATTTTATTGGGTACCAGTGCCGGACTTATGGGGGCAGGCGGTCAATTGGTTCTTTTTTTTACCCTGAAGATAGCGCCCGCTTATCTTGTTTTTCCTTTGCTTTCTTTAACCCCGGTTATTACCATTTTATTAGCTGTAATAATATTAAAGGAAAAAACGGGCCGGATGGGATGGTTGGGCATTGCTGCTGCCGTTATAGCCGTTCTGTTACTCTCTTATCAACCTCCCGGCGATGGCGCGGTTAGGGGTTATTTATGGATGGTTTTAACAGCCATTCCCTTGCTGGCGTGGGGCATTCAGGGGTACGTTTTGCGATTTGCTAACGAAACCATGAAAGCCGAGAGCATTTTCTTTTATATGGCCCTGGGCTCGGTTTTACTCATTCCGGTTGCCTTGTTTATGACCGATTTTTCCCAACCCATTAACCTGGGAATGAAGGGCCCTTACCTGGCAGCGGTAATTCAGATATTAAATGCTTTTGGCGCTCTTTGTCTTGTGTATGCGTTTAGGTTTGGCAAAGCCATTATTGTGGCCCCCATGACTACGGCCCTTTCGCCGGTCTTAACCGTGATTATCTCGTTAACCATTTACGCCTTCATACCCCATCCCGTAATAATAACCGGAATGCTCCTGGCCATTATCTCGGCACTTCTGATGGGTGTTGAAGAGACGAAAGAGACAAAAACAGTAAAATTAAACGAAGTATAACGCCAGTGGCGGTCCCTCCTTACGGATAAAATAACGCTAACCAAAATTGGTAAATTTTTAAATTCTCCTGCTACAAAATGACATTAAAGCAAAAAATGCAAGTACTCACCCAGCAGAAAAAGGGCTTACTTGCTACTAATTATTATAACCTGGAAACCCTGCATGGGGTACTGCAGGCTGCGGCAGCCTTGCAGCAACCATTAATTTTACAACTAACCAGAAGTTCCATCGAATACATGGGACTTGAAACGGCTGTTGACATGGGAAGAAGCGCTTTGAAAGCATTCGGGGTAGAAGGATGGCTGCATCTCGACCATGGCGACTCCCTGGAACTGGTTCGCCAATGCCTGGATGCTGGTTTTGATTCAGTTATGTTTGATGGAAGTGAATTACCTTTTGAAGATAACATAAGGTTAACGGCCGAGGCCGTAAAAATGGCCGAAGCATACGGCGCCACCGTAGAGGGAGAATTGGGGTATGTCGCAAAACTGGGCCAGTCCCATACACAGCAAATATTTACCAGCCCGGAAGAAGCCAGCCTGTTTGTAGAAGAAACCGGCGTAGATGCGCTGGCAATTGCCATTGGATCGGCGCATGGTTTTTATAAAGAAGTGCCCAAACTTCAATTACCGTTGTTATCGGAAATTCGCGCAAAAACAGATGCTATTCTGGTATTGCATGGCAGTTCCGGCATACCGGAAAACCAAGTTAAAGAGGCTATTTCAAGAGGAATCTGTAAGGTTAACCTGGCCACAGAAATAAAAAATACTTTCATGAAAAGTTTGCAGGCCCTGTTAAGAGATACCGATGAAATAGATTTAAGAAAAGTGTTTCCAAAAGCAACAGCCAAAGTAACTGAGTTAGTTAAGGAAAAACTAATAGCGGTTCAAAATATAAAAGAGTATGTTTAACTTTTAACTATAGATTTTAGGAATAAATATTCTAGAACATATTGCATAAACAAGAACAAGGAAACCCATTATCCTTTATTGCAAACAATCCGGAGGAATCTTATCAATCGATAATATTCTTCCGGATTGTTGCGTTTGGCGAGATTAGATAAAATTTAAATATGCCCTAAATCAATATTTTATTTAGCCATTGCTTATAACATAAAAACACCAGGTATTTACAAAATGTAGTCAAAAGAAGATTTTGCAATTTCTTTTACCCTACCCATATCTTCAAAGGCCGTAGTTCCTCCCGAACTGGTCGTGCTTACGGCTCCCATAAGGGCGCCATACTCCATACATTCCTGCAAAGACCTCCCTTGCAGAAAAGCATGAATAAAGCCCGCATTAAAACTATCTCCCGCCCCAATACTGTCGATAACTGCGTTATTTAAAAAGGCTGGTTGATGAATTGAATTATTCCCAACCCATAAAACAGCGCCTTTCCGCCCACTTTTTACAATCAGCACATTAAAATAATTTCTGAGAGAGTCAATTGCCTCCGAAATGGTTGTGGTATTCGTTAATGCCTTTAGTTCGGTCTGGTTTGGCATAAAAATATCTACATAAGGCAAAAGACTTTCTAAGTCAACTTCCCATTTTTCCGACGGATCCCACTGCGGATCAAGAGAAGTCGTTAACCCAAGATCCTTTGCTCTTTTAAAAAGTGATACGATATCTTTTTTTAGACCTTCCTGCAGAAAAATCGAACTGAGATGAAGGTGCCTGGCTCTTTCTAATACGGTATCCGGAATATCTCCGATGGCAAATACCGCCATAGCCCCCTGATACGTTACCATTGCCCGGTCTTCATCATAGTTAAGCACTATTGTAACGCCGGTATCTGGTTTGCCTGTGCGAACAATGTTACTTACATCCACACCTCTCGATTTTAAAGTATCGACGATCTGATCGCCATAGTTATCATTGCCAACTTTCCCGGAAAAGGTTACGCTTGTTCCAAAGGCACTTAGATTGCTAGCAAAAATTGCTGAACTACTGCCTAACGTGGTGACGAGTTGACCAGCAAGTATTTCTTTACCGATCTCCGGAAATTTATTTAATCCATTGGCGATAAGATCAACGTTCAGCTCGCCAACCACTACAACATCATATTTCTTTTGGATAGTCATAAAGTAAACTATAGTATTCTAAATTGCTATTTCCCCGCTTTGTAAAGCATAATATTTAAATCAACTAAATTCAACTTGCAAAAGTAATTATCGATGGGCTTTTCGATTTACACTGGTAATATTTCTGTTTTTAAAGCCTGGCCCTACTCCGCTTGCTCCGTCTATGGATTGCTGATGGATAAATTTTTGTAGCCTATTACTTATATTGTAAGTAAATAGAAACCTCTTTTGCGATAACGGGAAATACCACCTATTCCGGAAGGCGAATCTAGACAAAAACCTAATTATCGGATTTGAAAAGTGCAAATAACTGAGCAGCAAGCACACTCATTTCCAACAGAAGTTCCTGCATTAGGACTAGATTAGCATCCGCACAACAGCAAGAATAAACCGGGTTAAACTCCGGGACCTGCTGCCAAACGCCAGGTTTATGGGATATATCTTCGGTAACACAAAAAGCCTTTATATGAGGTTAAACTGCCTGAACCAAGACCTGTATTTTATATGGTTGTATAAAACCCTAAATAGCAAAACAAAGTTATGTAATTCAAATCAAAATCCTTCGTTTTATTACTAATCTAAAAAATAAGTTTTTCTTTCGTTATTAAGCCGCTAAATTCAATCCTTCAGAAAATTTTCCCTATTAATTAACCCGCTCAGGGTTTGGCTCCTCTTCTAACCCTTGATATCGGCATTATATTACACCTTACTACCGGCCAGTATTTTTAAATATTTACTATTTGAACCCATAATTTTAAATTCTACATACTTCTGCCTACCAAAATTGCTGTAATAATATTGGCTAATTATTGGAAACAGAATGATTTGATTAAATAAGCCCTGTCGTGCATTATTTTTTTCCCTCCTATACAGTTCTATTTTTAGTAAGCTGACAAATTTCTATTGCAATACTTGCGTTATATGCAATAAACCATTTTGTGCTCAATGCTGCCTAACATTATTACGTAAAAATTGCTCAGTTACGCTCAATGTTGGCCTGAGCACCCCTTCCTTTCCATATACTGTATTTTCAAAACCTTATTTTTTAATCTAAAATGTTTTATAAGCTTGCTTTATAACAAAAATAATGGTTCTTTTAAAAAAAAATAAAAGCGCTTTACTATGCCTATGATCCGGAATAGAAACATTTGTTTAACGTTATTTTATACACTCATTCTTCTGGCCTATAACGGGCAGAGTGCGTTTGCTGTGATAAATAACCGCACGGCCCCGGCTGCCGTTGCTAATGACTCTTCAACTTTTCTTTCGCCACTCCGCCTGCGTGGTTTCAGCCTGCTTCCAGCCCCTCAACAGGTAGAATTGGGCAATAAGAATATTGTGGTAGATGGTTCATGGTCGGTAGATTCAAAAATAAGCAAAGAGGATATTGCTGTGCGGAGACTTCTTGAAGGCGCATCGGAGCTTCATGGATTAACTCTCGCGAAAAAGGGAGGAAAAAAGATTATACTTGCCGTTAAACCCAACGCTGTAAAAGCCACGAATGATCCGGCACTCAACGAACAGGGTTACCTGCTGGAGATCTCAGCCGAGAAGATCGAGATCACCGGCAATAGCCAGACAGGCCTTTTCTACGGGGTGCAAAGCTTGCTGCAATTACTCCGGCGGGATCACGCTGGCCGGCTCATTGTTCCGGAAGTAGTAATTCGCGACTGGCCGGCGGTGCAATTGCGGTTTGTACATTGGGACACGAAGCACCACCAGAAACGCATGGAAACCATGAAGCGCCTGATCGACTGGCACGCCTTCTTTAAAGTGAACATGATTGCCCTGGAGATTGAAGATAAATATGAATTTCCACGACATCCCATTATCGGCGCTCCTGGCGCTTACACCAAAGCAGAGTTACAGGAACTGACCCGTTACGCCCTGGAGCGACATATTCAGATTGTTCCCAATATCCAGGCACCGGCACACATGGCGCACGTTCTGAAGCATAAAGAATTTGAGCATTTAAAGGCTGAACCTGAGTCTAATTACCAGGCCTGTATGTGCGACGATGAAGCAATCAACCTAATCTTCGACATGTACCAGGATATGATTGATGCGACACCCGGCGTTGATTATTTTCTGGCCTCTACTGATGAAGTTTATTACGCCGGTATCTGCGCCAAATGTAAGCGTCCGTACAATCCGGAAAACCGCAGTCTGGCGTGGGCCGAGTTCGCTGTAAAAGCCCACGATTGGCTGGCAAAACGTAATCGCCGGATGATTGCCTGGGTAGAATACCCCCTGCTGCCGCAGGATATTACACGCCTGCCACCCGGTATAATTAATGGCATAATGGGCGAAGACAAGGAATTTCTTGACATGCAACGGAAAATAGGAATGCGGCAGCTGGCCTACAGTTCTATCCAGGGTGCCGAGCCGCTTTTTTCCGATTATTCAAGGTATCCGGCTTACGCAAGCACCGTACGCAATGGTATCAAAGCGGGCGCTAACCCCATCGGAAGCTTTGCCGCCGCTTGGGACGACAGCGGTTTACACGAAGAAGTGTTTCATTTGGGTTGGGCTACTGTTACGCAATATGCCTGGAACCCTTATGGCCCGGCTTATGAACAAACTTTGGCAGACTTTTTAGATGTGTTCTACGGGGCAAACAGTCCGGACATAGCCTCTGCCTATAAACTCCTAACGGAAGGCGCGCAATTCTTTAGAAGAGGATGGGATAGGGTAACCAGCACCGAGCGCGGCCCCAGTTACGGCAACAGTTTCGGCAAGGGAATTGGCACCGAACGAACCGACGATTTTCTCCGGCTCCCGGAGATTCCGCTGGATAAGAATCTAAAATCCAATAACAAATACACCACCGACCACAGCAAGCTTATTGCGCAGGCAGAAGAACTGGAAGGAAAAAATGATGAGTTAATCAACAAGCTGGCCCGGTACATTACGCAGGTTGACCGCAACCGTTATAGCCTGGAGGTATATCTGTCGATTGCTTACCTGGAGCGCTACTTCATTAAAACCGTACTTGCATTTCGCGATGCCGAACGCGCATTTGAACGGGCCCAAGCGGCTTCGGCGGCCGGTAAACACGAAGATGCCGTTGGCGCCCTGGTAGAAGTCAGTAACAAGATTGGCGCTCTCGATAACTGGAGTAAAGGAATGTGGGAAAACGTTACGGAGGTGTGGGAAAAAAGCCGTTTTGAAAAAAACCGTAACGTAAATGGCCGTAACTTTGTGTATGAAATGGACGATGTAAAAGATCACTTTGCCGACCGCCGAAAAGGCCTGGATTATCTGATCGCTCCTTTTCAACGGACAAATCTGCCGGGTTGGCGGGATAAGCTTAACGAAAGAATAAAACAATACGCGGCGGCAAACAAAGTCCCGGTGAAAGGCCTGGCTGAAAAACGTCTGGAAGACTAACCCATTCTACCCCGATATTCAGATATATAAAAAAAGACATCTTTCTCCGGAGAGAAGCAAAAAAGGCGGAAATTGTTGATGCGGACAAAAACCACTCAACAATTTACCGCCTTTTTTGCGCCAAGAGTTATTCCGAATATTTTAAAGCAACCATCCGGCATTAAATTAGGTTTACTGGCGGTTAAAAGGTTCTTTTTACCGCTATTTTTCTTGGGTTTTCACAGCCTGCTGTGGCGGAAGTGACCATTCAAATAATTTAACTTTTGGAAATACCAACAATATTACCGGGTATCCAGGCAATCCCCTAGCAAGAACTAAATAATTAAGGCAGATTTATTTTACGGTTTGGTTTGATACCAATGAGACTCCATTTTGCGCTTAACGAGTTAAAGAAAATAAGCACCCGGTGTTATATGGCACCAGTACACTTCGCCCGATCCTTATTTCCCTGCGTATAGTCGCTATAAGCTGGCTGCTCATTATTTGTTAAGCCTAATATCGGCCACGGTCCGGTAGCAACCCTCTCCGGCAGGATGCTGGAGAGAGCATTGAATTAACTGTATTCGTGATTTAGCAGGGGTATAATTTGCATTTATAAGACCTAACAGGCAAGGTTTTGTATAGAAAAAAAGCGCCTCTGGCATAAACCAGAGGCGCTTTTCTGTTTTTTCTTTCCTTTATAAAAATTCAGGAGAATTCGTATTTATATACTGTAGAATATATTCCTACAGTTTTCAGAAAATATAGCTTTTACTGTTTTTTCAGCAGATGAATGGTCTTAACGCCCTCTTTGGTAATAATTTTTCCGACATACATATTCCGGGTCAATTCGCCAGCGCTTAATTCAAGTTGCTTTACTTGGCCGGACGCCATATCTCCTTCATAAATCCGTTTTACAAAAGTGCCGCTGATATCATATAAATCAACCACTACATAATCTTCCTTTTCAGAGGTAATTTCAATTGTCATTCGTTCCGAAAAAGGATTAGGATAGGCAGCTACTACCAGTGCTGGCCCACTCGACGCTGCACTCGCAGCTTGCTTATCGGCCGTATTACAAGCGCCCAGCTTACCGCCATTCATCAGATGAGCAGGCACCGCATTCGCATCAATGCATATTTGCTGTCCGGCCTGGTTGCAAACAACAACCATCTGGTGTTTAGCCGGTCCACACCGCACGTCTACTACTTCAACGGTTACCTCTTTCGTCACCTGGCATCCAACTGCATCGGTAACGGTAACGCTATAAACAGTGGTGGCAGTAGGACTGACTTGGATACCCTCGGTTGTTTCGCCGGTGCTCCACAAAATTTTATAAGGTGCCCGATCTGAGGTTACGGAAGCGCTTAGGGTAGCCGTGGCTTCCGGCGCGTAGCCATAATAAACTACGGGTTTATCTGCGGCTGCT
The DNA here is from genome assembly GCF_057359045.1 of Adhaeribacter sp. NCBI lineage: Bacteria > Pseudomonadati > Bacteroidota > Cytophagia > Cytophagales > Hymenobacteraceae > Adhaeribacter > Adhaeribacter sp. The sequence continues at coordinate 74,891 of NZ_JBMQUD010000081.1, read as the reverse complement.
TGCACAGTAGTTTGGGTACCATACTCGTAGGCTCCCAGGGAAATATTGCAGGCAACCGCGCGGTCTACCCGGTCTGTAACATGCACATACTCTTCTATCGGGGTCAGGTCAAAGCCATTGGAAGTGGTACCAGCATCAGTGCCTGCGCCAATTGCTTCTGAACCCTGTACTAAGTGGTAATCTATATTAGCCGCATCTAACAGTCCTACATCGGTAACATTTTGCTTAAATAGGTTGTGGCTGATATCTTTAGCGGTCGTAGTTCCCCTGTAATCGAAATAAATATTTGGATTTGGGTTATGAGGACCAGCGAATATATTGTTATAGACTTTTAACAGTTCAGTATTTCTTCCAACTGAAATAAAAGGGCCAGTGTTTTGATGATCATTTATAAAAGTATTGTTGATAACGTACAACTCCTCTGGTCCGGGATTTACACCTTCTAAACCATATCCAAGTAAATTGCGATTTACTGCATTGGGTCCTTGTTGTAGCACATTGCCCATAACTACTGATATACCACCATTTGGTAGGTCTAATAACCGGCCAGAGTTAGCCTTTTCATCCGATATCCGATTATAAAGGATATAATTAAGTACCGCCCGGCTCTTTAATTCATGGCCACCAACTGCACCAGTAGAATAATTATAGGTAAAAGTAAGACTTTTAACTTTGCCTATATATAGATTATGAGACTGACCGTCATTATGACCGTTACTATCAAAAACTGTGCGGGTAATCAGGATGTCGCTATTCAGGTTTTCACCACATAAAATGCCGTTAGAATTGTTAAAAAAGACACTATTCCGCACCTCCAGATTAGTGCCTTCCATGCGTATGCCCGCCCAGTTTTTATCTACATCGGTCAGGTCTTTACAATTCGAAAACCGGATATTCTCAACTACATTATTGCTACCGGCGATAACCCAAATTGCTTTCCGGCCAGATGCTTTATAATTTCCATCTAAGTTAGCCATTCCGCCAACACCCCGAAACGTAAGGTTATGCTTAGTCCATCTTACTACATCCCCAACGTAATCTGCGGCATCAATTTCAATAATATCTCCATCCTGCACTAAGGTAGCTACCTGACTGGGCTTGGTGTAAGTGCGGGTTGGGCCCACCTGCCAAACAGTAGACACCACACTAGCGTTATAGCGGCTCGTATTTAGACCATTTAGACGGCGATTATCTTTTGCTGATGCTAGCAAACAGCAAAAGAAGGTAAAAACAATCAAGATTGTACAAGTTTTTTTCATTTTCTTAATTTAATAGATAAGGTTGTAAAATTTTGTTAAAACAAAGGATTTATAAGTTTATTAAAGTAATTTATAATTATAATTTTATAATAACAAGCTTTTGAAAAAAATATATTCAAGAAAATGAAATAAATATACAATTTATGTACATCCGCAATAATATAATGAGCCAGAAGTAGAATTAAGATAAAAAACGCCTTTACTGTTAAAATTGCTGAGGTTTAAATAAAATAGTAGTATTTGTTCCCTACTAAATATTTATAAGCAATAACAGCTAAATAGATGATGCATTTTAAAAGAAAAGATAAATTCTTAAAAAAGATAACGAAACGAATGTTTTTAGGTTTTTTTTATTAATTTTGTTCAGTACACATAAAGTTTAAAAAAATACGATATGAAACACCTAGGGCTGGATTTTCGGACTTTAAATGAAAAAGGTGCATTCCATACCGCGAAGGAAATATCGCAGCAACCGGAAATTTGGCTAAGCGTTTGGGAGATGATTTATAAAAACCGGTCAGAAATTAACAAGTTTCTGGATCAGGTATTACCAAAAACAAAGCGGATTATACTGGCAGGCGCCGGTACAAGTGCATTCATCGGGCGTTCATTAACTGGCGTGTTTCAGCGAAATACTAAAATTATAACAGAAGCCATTTCGACTACAGACCTTGTGTCTGCTCCGAAAGATTACCTGGACCCGGATACGCCTACCCTAATGATTTCTTTTGCCCGGTCGGGAAACAGCCCTGAAAGTATAGCTGCGGTTGTCCTGGCTGATGCACTTTGCCACACTTGCTTTCACTTGATTATTACCTGCAATAGCGATGGTGAGCTTGCCGGATATGGTATGGCTGATGAAGATCGCAGATTCGTGTTTGTATTACCCAAGGAAGCAAATGACAAGAGTCTTGCCATGACCAGTAGTTACACCGGCATGTTACTGGCAGGTATTCTTATTTCGCAAATGCAAAATATTGAGGCCAACAGGGCTACGGTAGATATATTAAGGAGTTACGGCAGCAAAATTATCAGCGATTACTGCGAGGATTTCCGCATGATCGCGGAAAAAGATTTTAAGCGCGTTGTTTTTCTTGGATCCGGACCGTTATTGGGTACGGCCACTGAATCGCACCTGAAGGTCCAGGAACTTACCGACGGCAGGGTTATCTGTAAGGATGATTCCTTTCTCGGCTTCCGACATGGCCCAAAGGCGGTTGTAGATGATACAACCTTGGTAGTCTATATTTTTTCAACCGACAGCTATGTGTTAAAATATGAAATGGACATGGTTGTTTCTATGAAAAAAGGAAACCGGCCACTACTGGAAGTTGGAATTATGGAAAAGCAGGTCCCAGAGCTTAACCTGGATTATTCTTTCTGTTATTCGGAAGATAACCTGAGCTTGCCGCAGGAATTTCTGCCGGTATGCAGCGTGCTTCCCGCGCAAATACTCGCATTTTTTAAATCCGTCCAATTAGGCCTTCGGCCAGACTCACCTTCCGAAACCGGTGCTATTTCCCGTATCGTAGAAGAGTTCCCTATTTATGAACTGACGGATAATCATGTCTGATCCGGATGACGATACTGATTATCAACCATAGTAGACTGATTCGAAGGGCGAATTATCAGTGCGTTCTCTAAAGTACAGAAAGCCAGAAAAATGACCGGTCTTGAAACTCCTGGTAAAAATAGCCAATACATTTTTGTTATCGAAAGTGATTATACGCTGCACATTTCAATACGGCTTTATAACATTTTTTCGCGGAGCCGGATTCCTGTACTGGATTTTCAGACCAGCCGATTAAACGGTGGTGAAGGGCAGCGGGTGTTAGTTATCGTTGAAGAAACAAAAGAAACGGTGTTAAAATTACGTAATCAGCTTTGCCGGCAAGTGGAGGTAATAACGGTAAATCTTTTTGAATCCGTTTCAGAATAAATTTCTGCACAAAAAAGCCTTGTCATTATTATTTTCTATTACTATTCGTGCATACGTTTAGCGGTCACCTGGTCTCTTGCAAGAGGTTTGGGTAAGCTTTACGGAATAGAATGGCGTATGTACCAAGTCTTAAATAAAATATTAAGTAACACAATACTATCTGACACTATTTATTTAAGGTATTAAAAAACAATATTTTAATAGCTTATTACTTAAAACTGATTACTTAATTAATTTAAATTGTATGATAGGAAAGTGCCGCACTTGCATTGTTTTTTTTCTATTATGGAGTGGGTTATTGCAGGCGCAAACACTGCTAACCCATAAGGAACCTAGGGAAATGGCCGCCCTCACACCTCATACACCAGCAAGTATTAGTAGTGTTGCTTTTACAGATCCACGCGGCGATGTAAAAATATCCAACCTGCGGCCGCGTCTGTTCGTGCGGGCTGATGAAGACCAGATCGGCAACGGACTTACGGTGTCGGCATTGCGATCAAGGAGCCAGGACCCGGCGTATCAGAACTGGATTAATTATACCGGCGGAATAAACGGTTGGGAAAGCTTGCCGGCAATGGCCATGCAATATTTACTGAAAGGAGATAGAAAAATTGCACAATCGGTAGGTGAATATATTGCCAATACGCCTTACAATTTTGGGGAGCATACATCTGCTGCCGCCATGGTTTATAATAGCGCCATTGCGTTTGACTGGGTAAGGAAGGCACTGCCGAATGATCTGGCATTAAAGATCTGCGCCCGTTTAGCCGAAGGTGCCGAACATCTTAAGGGTGGCGTAATGTCTCCTTCCATCAACCACAACTATACCACAGTATCCTTGCACGGGGTAGCAATGGCGGCTATGGCCATTTATGGCGAGAACGACACCTACAACCAAAAGGCCGCCGGGTACCTTAACATGGTAAACCGTTTGCTATTGGATGAACACATGTTGTTTGAAACTTTAAAAGCCAAACAGGGAACCTGGGGAGAGGGCAATCATTATACGCCGTTTGTGGTACTTTATCCGCTGCTTATGACCCTAAATGGGCTTACCACCGCTACCAACCAAGATTACTTTGGCATAATAAGAGAGAAATACGACGATTTCCTCGTGCCAATGTCCAAATTTACGATTGCCAACTTCCGGCCGGATCTTACAATCGAACGGATTGGCGACGTAACCACGCGCGTTGTCCCGCACAAAACCTTTATGCGCCCGTTTATAGATTTAATGGCCCTGAAAATCAACGACCCAACGCTACAGGGACAAATACATTCATTTTCTAAACAGTTGTCGGCTTATTATGGGCCGGACCTGGTAGCCGAGCCGTACCGTTGGATGATGTTGGTAAATTACAATGCAAAAATTCCCTCCCAGCCGTCTTACACCACCCTGCCGACTGCCATGCGCCTGGGAGAAAATACCTATGAGCATATTATGTTCCGTAGCGACTGGAGTGAAAACGGCACTTTAATTACCTTTATAAGTGGTGATCATTACACCGACCACCAGCATTTCGATAAGGGCCATTTTCTGATCTATAAAAATGGCGGCTTGATTGTAGATGGCGGTGGTTATTCCAGAATGTATAGTAGCAGTTGGTCAAATTACTCTATCCGGACACTGGCTCATAACAATGTGTTGGTTTATGATCCGGCGGAGATTCCAGGCAAGGAGGTAAATAAAACAGAAATTCATCTGGACGGTGGGCAGCGTTTAATCAGGGGAGCGCAACCCCTGAAAAGCTGGAAAGAATTTAAAGAGAAGGCTGATGATCTCGGGCTGCATGCAGCGAGCGTACTCGCGTTTGATGCCGATAAGGGCTCGAATCGGTATAATTATGTAAAAAGCAACCTGACAAATGCCTATGGCGATAAAGTAGGGTGGATGGACCGGCAATTGCTTTACCTGCCACAAGCTGATTTTCTGGTGGTGAAAGACCGCGTGATCACGGCCCGGCCGCTGGATAAATATTGGTTATTACACTTTGAAGAGCGCCCTACCATAGACGGGAAAATACCCGAAACCGGTGTAAAGGATTACCGAGGTGCCTCCGTGGTTCATTCACAACGTACCGGAACGTTACCACTGGAAGGCCGGGTAGTGCCTTACTCCGGCAGTTTATTTATTAAAACCCTTTTGCCCGCCAAAAGAAGCATTTCTATTATAGGCGGGCCGGGCTACGAATATTATAACCGCTTTTCAAAAAAGAACTTCCCACCCGAAAAACCTTTTCTGGAGAATCGTGAGTCGGGTAAGTGGCGCATGGAAGTAAGCCCGGAAAAGCCCGGTACGGCTACTTCGTTTTTGCATGCTTTTCAGATTTCAGAATCAGGTAAAAAAGAGATGGTTGCCACAGAATACGTGCGGGACCAGGCTGGTAAGCTGGAAGGTGCATTTTTTCAATCAGCGCAAAATCCTTATCTGGTAATGTTTAGCAGTAGCCTCGATGCCAAAGGCCATGCGCATCAAAAAGCAGCTTTTCCGCTAAAGTATAAGCTAAAGGCTATGGCGCCGGTAAACCATGTAATAACTGAACTAGCCCCAGATAAAAAAGTAAAAGTCATTGTAAACAACAAAACCATCGGCACGTTCCAAACTTCCCAGGCGGGTGTTTTATTTTTTAAAGATGAAGGCAACGGAGTAAGAAGGATCCAGATATTGGCAGAGTAAAAAGGTAAGGTTTATAATATTTTTAAGAAAATAGCCCATTGCACTGCCTAACTAAAGTAAAATTTAAAATATTCCTACCTTGGGTTACCAATAGCTATAGTTGCTAATCACCGCTTCAGCTAACTGCTTTTACGGCCATAATGCATTACTTTTTTGTTATAACCTCCTTATGTGGGCCCAGGTTCAGGTAATTAAATATTTTCTTTAACCGTGCCTTCACTTCTGCCAACTCCTTTAGGTGCTTTACATCGGCTATTCCCTGTCCGCCATACGCCTATAGAAAATAGCTCGGCTTACTTCTAATTGCCGGCAAATATATTTTGTTTGCCACTCATCCATATTCATTCTCATTAAACACCTTCACCATCCGGTTCTCAATAATCCTACCCTTCTTTTATTGCCATTTTAGATGTACGCTTTTTGCTTTATTTAAAGCAGTTCCGATTTTAGGGGTACTTACAAAAAGCATAACTACCTCGCCTAACGGTTAGTATATACAAAACGGTTGGCACCAATTATAAAGTTTGCTTAAAAAAACCACAACAATAAAATATTCACTTAAACATCATATAGGAAATATTAAAATGGTAGAGAATAAAGCAATTTTAGAAAAAGCGAATGCAGCTATTACAGAAGGTAACTATGAGGGCTTTCTGTCTTTCTGCACCGACGATACCGAATGGACATTTGTAGGCGATAAGACTTTAAAGGGAAAAGAAGCCGTTCGGCAGTGGATGGCAACGGCTTACCTGGAGCCGCCAAAATTCATGGTCGAAAATTTAATTGCCGGCGGTGATTTTGTTACAGCGCTTGGTAAAATCAGATTGCCAGACGAAGACGGCCAACTTACCAATTACACCTACTGCGACGTTTGGCGGTTTCGCGACGGGAAAATGGCCGAACTAAAGGCTTTTGTTATTAAAACAGAGTAGCGCCAATCAGGAATAAATACTGGTTACCGGTGTCTTATCAGAACCAGAGCAGTTAAATATTTCCATTTTAAAGCCATCTGAGAAAACGCTCAGCTATTTGCGTAAACTAATATCTTTCAATGCCAGGCAGGTTGGTTGCCGATGCGGCTAAATTGCGGGTTGTACGCCAGAGACTAATTTATTACTTTTCCTAGCCGGTAATTAGCCGACTAAAAAAGTAAGTAAGACTGCCGACCGCGGCTCATTAAAATATTCCCTTTTATTTAAGGCTCATTTTGTTGAATATTTATAAATAGCAGCCTCCGGACCAAAGCTTTTAGTATTTTTATGATTATACACCTGATTGCAGGACCCCGCAATATTTCTACGGCCCTGATGTATTCATTTGCCCAACGGGCTGATACGGTAGCTTTAGACGAGCCTTTCTATGCTTTTTATTTACAACACACGGGTTTGCAACACCCAGGCCGTAACGAGGTTCTGGAAAGTATGTCGCAAGAACCAACCCAAATATTTAAACTGATCCAGGAAAGTGAAAAGCAGAAAGGCCACGTATTTGTAAAAAATATGGGGCACCATTTGCAGGGCTTTGATTATAGCCAGATAAAAAATTTCACAAATATTTTCCTGATTCGCGACCCGCAGCAAATGCTGGCCTCTTACGCCAAGGTGCGGGAGTTTCCGACACTGGACGATATAGGTTTAAAATTTCAGGCTGAGTTGTACGATTGGTTAGAAGCCGCAGGACAAACCCCGGTAGTAATAGACGGCAATAGTGTGCGAAAAAACCCAGAGGTAGTTTTGCAAAAATTGTGTAGCGCCATTAATTTACCTTTTGCACCGGAAATGCTATCGTGGCCAGCGGGCCCTAAAACCGAAGACGGGGTGTGGGCACCTTACTGGTATCACAATGTGCACCAATCAACTAGTTTTATGCCGCCCGACGCAGAAGCCACGCCGTTGCCGGAGGCACTTACATCGGTTTATAGAGAGGCTTTACCGTATTACCTAAAATTAAAAGAGAAGATAATTAGCTAATAAAAAATGCAGCAAAAATATAACCCCGCCAATGCCGATATTAAAGTTTGGGTAAATGGCTTATGTTCCCGGCAAGAAGCCAAAGTTTCGGTTTTTGATAGTGTGGTACAAGGCGGCGATGCCGTTTGGGAGGGCATAAGAATTTACGATGGTTACGCATTTATGCTGGAGCAGCACATTGACCGGCTACACTATTCGGCGCACGCCTTAGCTTTTAACCAGGTTCCCAGCGCCGAAAACATAAAACAAGCAATCTTTGCTACGCTCGAAGCCAATAACATGCGCGATAATGCCCATATCCGGCTTACGCTCACCCGCGGCGAAAAAGTAACCTCGGGCATGGACCCACGCCTGAACCAAACCGGTTGCACTTTAATTGTACTGGCCGAGCACAAACCACCCGTTTACGACAACGCCCACGGCATCCGGCTTATTACCAGTGCCATTCGGCGCAACAATCCGCAGTTTCTGGATTCGAAAATTCACCATAACAATTTACTTAATAATATTCTGGCCAAAATAGAAGCCAATGTGGCCGGAGCCGACGATGCCGTTATGCTGGACATGTTGGGTTTTGTAGCTGAAACCAATGCCACAAATTTGTTTATGGTTAAAAACGGCAAATTATTTACGCCCTTACCCGACGCCTGTTTACCCGGTATTACCCGTAAACTGGTGCTGGAAATGGCCGAAGAACTACAAATACCGGCTACCGAAAAAAATTTATCTTTAACGGAGTTCTACAACGCCGACGAGGTTTTTACCACCGGCACCATGGGCGAACTTACCCCCGTGCACGAAATAGACGGCCGCCAGATAATTAACCGTACCGGTTCGGCCATCCTGGACCTGCTACAAGAGCACTTCGTTACTAAAATACCAGTTTACGGTGTAAAGCTGCCATTTTAAAGGTAATTGTTGATTGCTGATTATTGTTTGTCTTTGGGATTGGACGAATGTTAACGATTAGCGTTAAACCAGAACAATAATCGCCATTCAGAATGAACAGGATTTAAGATATCAGCTAGCATCCTTTAGAAACTAAACTACTGCCATTCATAATCGCAAGCTACAGGCAAATACAGCAGTTAGTAAGGTGAATACCTTCTGGAAGATGCTCTTGTAAGATTCCGGTGCTTTAGCATTGCGAGGTACGAGCAAAGGAAGATTAGACCGTCTGAACCCACCGACGGGGCCCGCGGCCGGGAGCAAACTTAGGTTTGTAAAATTAGTTAGCACCACTGCATTTAAAGATGAAATCTTTCAGAAGATATTCTACCTATCCGCTGAATAAAGCATTCTTTACAACTGCAACTTTCTTAATTTATCAGCTTTATAAGCCGTAACTCCCACCACCAACAAAGTCATACAACCGCCAAATATTACCGAAGGCACTACCCCCATTAGCCGTGCAGCCGTACCCGACTCAAAAGCGCCAATCTCGTTAGAAGAACCCACAAAAATATTATTTACCGCCGACACGCGGCCTTTCATGTGCTCGGGCGTAAGGGTTTGCATCAGGGTTTGCCGGATAATGACACTAATGCTATCGAAAGCGCCGCTCAATCCCAGCAGTAACAACGAAAACCATAAACTCCGCGATAAGCCAAATAAAATGATACATAAACCAAAACCCGCTACGCACAGCAACATGCGTTTGCCGGCATCTTTCCGGATGGGCTTATGCGTAAGATAAACCGCCATTAATATAGAGCCAACCGCCGGGGCTGCCCGCAAAAAACCTAAGCCCTGCGGACCAGTACGCAAGATATCGGAAGCAAAAACCGGCAACAAAGCCACTGCTCCCCCAAATAGCACGGCAAATAAATCGAGCGAAATGGCACTTAAAATTATTTGGTTACCAAATACAAACCGCAAACCCGACAATAAGCTTTCTTTAATGGGCAGCCGCTTTTCGGATGCTGGTAAAGGCTTGGCGCTGATGAGAAAAAAGAAAATAGTGGCTAAAAACAGTAATAGCACATCAACGGTATAAGAGGCCGTAATGCCGTAAAATCCGTAAAGCAAACCGCCTATGGCGGGCCCAGCCATAGATGCCCCCTGCGACGTAGTAGTAGACCAGGTAACCGCATTACCATACAACTGCTTGTTGTTTACAATTTGCGGCATAAAAGAAAAAACAGCCGGATTGTTAAATCCGCGCGCAATACCGGTAAAAAAGATAACCAGGTAAATAGGCCAAATACCAAAAGTAACGAATAAATTATGGCCAACCGGTAAGGTAAAAAAAAGCAAAGCCACGGCACAGATTAGCAAGGCTGCCACGCAAGTAATTATTATCTTTTTCCGGCTATTGTTATCGGCTACGTGGCCGGCATACAACGCCACTACTATAGCCGGAATGGCTTCGGCCAAACCAATTAAACCCAACGAAAGCGGATCTTTGGTAATGCTGTAGATCTGCCAGCCTACTACTACGCCTTGTATTTGTAGAGCTAGCGATAAGCATAACCGGGCAGATATGAATAACCGGAATTCAGCATTTTTTAGAACGGCATACGGATCGTTGCGGTCCGGCACAGGTGCAGGTGTCATGTAATTCTTTTAAAGCCCCTTTAATTACGGCAAAGCCCAGGTTCAGTTAAATACCCAATCTAAAGATTATTCATTTTTGCTGAGTTTTTCCCGTGGCAGGAGTAGTTCTGGCCATATCCGGAACATGGTAAAAAGCCAAAAACAGAAATAAAATAAGGGCTTTGGGCGGAGCAGAATAAATGGCCAAAGAAACTTTTAAGACGTCTTACTATTTTGTAGATTTACACAAAATTAAGCAATATGGTTGAGGTGTTAGAGAATATTAGTGTTACATACAGGCTCGACCTAAATATATTGTTTTGCCGCTTTATACAACCCGGTACCTCAGAGCAACTTAAAGCGGGTTACGAATATGCTTTTACCGTAGCCCAACAGCAACTAGCATCGTTTTGGTTGTTTGATTTACGCCGGCGGGGCCCCGCTCGCTCCGAAGACGAAAAGTGGATTCTGGAGGATTTTTTCCCCCGGATAGAAGCTCTGCTAAAAAAACAAATTTACGTAGCTTACCTGGTTTCTCCTACCCATTATATTAAAGTGCGCGATACCTTGGGCATTGCATACCTCGAAAATTTTTCACCGGCCACCCACATTAAAATTCTGGATTCGGAAGATAAAGCTTTACAATGGCTGGCTTCTAAACAAAACCCTAAGCAGTAGCTAGCCTCCTATGCTCCAGTTATAACTAAAACACTTCATTAAAAAGAAATATTCTCCTGCTTAAAATAAAACAGCTTATAAATAAAAAGTGGGTTTCCTGTTGAGCGGAAAACCACTTTTATTTGGTAGGATAATAAGCAATACTCACCATATAAAACTACTGTACTACCTACTGAACCGCTAGATTAGTCAATACTGATTTAGAAGTGCAAGCCTATCCAATCAAATATCTTGATTAAAGGCTTTACAAGCAGATTTGGGGGTATATTTTCCCAGAACTGGAAAGGGTTTTAAGGCCAGGAAATTAAGGAGTGGGGCATACTGGATTCGAACCAGTGACCTCTACCCTGTCAAGGTAGCGCTCTAAACCAACTGAGCTAATGCCCCCGCTGGTACAAAGATACAAGTTTACCCCCAATATTAAAATAAACCAGCCTGGTATAGCCTTAGTCAGCTTATATACGCAACCCGCCAAGTAATTGGTATTGAAACATTATACCTTACCACTAGTATATAGCAACACCAGGCTAAAGTAAATATTGGCTTGTTCGCGTTCCCGATTTAATGTTATTACTATGAAAAAGATTTTAGTACCCCTGCTTTTTATTTTTTTAAGTTTTGCGGCCAATGCCCAGCGTCGCATTACTACTACTGCTCCCATTAACCACAACCTGGAGGGTAGCACCGCTCCCGAAAATGCCGGCTTTGGTATTAAAGGCGGCCTTAATTTTGCCGATGTCAGGAGTGTAGATTCGGGCATGGATTTAAAAAACAAAACCAGCTACCACGTTGGCGCTTTTGCCCAGTTTAGCATTACCGATTGGTTCTCGCTGCAACCCGAAATTTTATATTCCCGCAAAGGTTACGATTCTACCAATGTTGCCCGCAAACTAGATTATTTTGATGTACCCCTCTTGTTGGTATTTAACCCGCTCGATAATGTTAGTTTTCATGTGGGGCCACAAGCCTCTTTGCTCATGACCGTAAAAGAAGGCGATACGGAAATAAACAAAGAATTTTCTTACCAAAGCTTAGATTATGGTTTAGTGGGCGGCGTAGAAGCCCGGATATCTTACTTCCGGCTAGGTGCCCGGTACAGTTTAGGCCTTCGGGAAATTTACCAGGATACTTACCGGCAAGTAGCTAATAATATTAACCGCGACATTAAAAACGGCACCTTTCAGGTTTATGTAGGGATTGGTACCCGTTAAAAGTAGCTGCCGTTTACATTAAAAAGAAAGCGGGGAAATAAATTTATTTCCCCGCTTTCTTTTTAATGTAAACGGCAGCTATTCTGATTGCGTTTTTAGTTGTTTGGTTATTTGTTTAATCCGTTCCTGGAAACCTTCCGGGTCGTACATAATCTCGTCGTTGTCTATTAGTTCCAGCGTATTCATAATATCATCGGGGTGCTCGGTTGGCTTACCGGTTTCTAAACTTACGTATCGCATAGTTGTCCAGAGCAGCGATTTAAGTTTGGTTTTATCTTTATTGAGCATCGTGCCTTCAATTACAATAGTAGTATTATCGAAGTGAACAAGCTTGGTCTGGATATAAATAGTGGCTCCCAGGTTAGCCGGCCTTAAGTACGCAATCTGATGGTTGGTTACCAACCAGTTGGCTTGGTGCTGGCGGGCCAGCTCCATTAAATTTAAATTATAATATTTATAGGTGTGCTCTTCGCGGGCATTCAGGAAATAATCGAGAAAGCGGGCATTATTTAAGTGCCCAAACGGATCACAATCCTGGAAACGAACAAACAATTTACTTTCCGGCGCTTTTACCAATGGTCTGGCGGGGTCTTGGTTTAACATATAGCAGGCATATTTTTAGGATAAGGAAAAGCTGCGCTTACTTCTAAAATAGCTATACCGGGTTATCCGGGGTTTGGTTAAGCCGGTCTTTACTATTTTTTTCTTTAGCAGCTAAGGCTTCTTTGGTGCCGGCTAACCGGGCTTCCACCTCGTATTTATTTTGGTAATAACCGTTCCGGACAGATTCTAACAAATACAACCACAAAAAGCGCAGATACCCGTGTTCTTTAAATTGCCGGATGTGGCAAAGTTCGTGGGCAACCCAAGAAGTATTCTGCAAAAACTCTTCTTTTTTAACCCCGCTTAAGTGAATTGTTTTGCCCAATACCATGGCTACGTTCGAAGATTTTAAAACCCAACGGGCCACGCGGGCAAACGGCGATTTTTCTACAATTCTGTATTCCATGAAATATTCATACGAAAAAAAATAAAAAATTTTGCTTCGGCTTTTTATTGCACCCGCAAAATCCATTTTGTTTTATTATTAATCTCTAATGGTTCAGTAATTTACGAAACATCAAGATAAAAAAGTTCTCTTCTGTAAACTGTAACTACCTTAAGTATCAGGTAAGTGGCCGATTATATTTAATATCATAAATTTTTGATATTAAAATTATTTTTTATTTTAGGGCCACCTTAATTCGTTTGTTAACTTAACCCGGGAAAAGTATAAAAATATCACTTTTAAAGGATAGCAAAAAAAATATTTTAAAATTGCAACCTTTTTTATTTGGTACTTTAACAAGCACTTACTAATTTAGGACTACAAAAAAGCCAAAAAAGCTTTTAGATATAGTTAAAAAATATTATTTCGAACTTAAAATCTATCTAACAAACAGCTATTATAGCTTATTTTTTGTGGTAGTCCTAAACCCAAAATAAGCTTAAAGCTCTAAAGACACCTTATGAAGAATAGTATTTTATGCAGTTTATCCGCCGTATCACTTGTGTTATCCTTCTTCTTCGAAAAAACACCTACTCCCGTTTCCAACCCTACTCCGGCGCCTACTACCAACGTTTATACCGCTTCTCTCCTGCCCGGAGCAACTTCGCCCAACTACTACCCAATAGACAAAAATCCTGATGTTCCGTCTTTTAAAGATTCTTTGTTTTACAACTATTATTCGCAAACCCTGGGCGTAAAATTAGAATACAACGAAAATAAAGAGTTAATAGAAACAGTTACCGACTGGATTGGCACACCTTACCGCAGCGGCTCCAGTTCTAAAAAGGGTACTGATTGCTCGGGCTTTGTTACCAAGGTTTATAAAGAAGTTTATGGCGTAGATTTAAGCCGTAGCTCCCGATCTATGTTTCAGGATGTAAAACGCATTCAAAAATCCGAAGTAAAAGAAGGTGACTTAGTATTTTTCCGGCGGGGTCCGGGCCAGCCCATTTACCACGTAGGTATTTACTTAAAAAATAATAAATTTGTGCACTCTGCCTCCAGCGGGGGAGTACGCATTAGTTCTTTGAAAGAGCAATACTACCAGCGTAATTATTATGCCGCTGGCCGGGTAATGTAAAAAATATTTGCTTAAATTCTGAAAGCCTGCTGACCTCATCAGCGGGCTTTTCTTTTATGCCGGCATTTGATATCCGTACATACGGGAGCTAACAACTATTTTTAACAGATAAAGTATATTTACTTTACCGGCTAGTAAAAAGGCTTTTTAATCGATTTGCCGGCTGCCTGGCAAAACCATAATATTTAAAACGCACCCATTAAATTTGCATCCCAATTTATTAAACAATTTAAAAACACAACCAGAACAAAACTATGGATAACAAAACAAATAGCGGAGAAAACATAGCCAACTCCGGCACTTTTAAAAAAATATTAGGCCAAGCCGAAAGCTACTTTAAAAAACCTTTACGGGTAAAAGAACTCTTAAACGACGCCTATAAAAAAGCCAGCGAAAATAAAGATGTAGGTACCATTGCCCACGATGTTTGGGATAATCTGCAAATTTTATTCCGCCTGATAAAAGCAACCGTAACCGGCGAGTACAACGGCATACCTACCAGTACCATAATTGGCGGCATAGCCGTACTGCTGTATTTTTTAACACCCATCGATTTTGTACCCGACTTTATTCCGGTAGTTGGTTTGCTTGATGATGTAGCTTTGCTGGCCTGGTACATGACCAGTATTAAAGGCGAAATGGAAAAATTTGTAGCTTGGGAAAAAGGCAACCAGGCCCAACAGGCTGCTAACAGCACCTTTACCGCTACCGCTGCCAATACGGTGCCTACTACGCCCCCCGATGTTTCTAACGATAATAACAATATAAACGATCCGGCTAACCAAGTATTGGTTAAAGACTTTACGGCCCATGACCTAAACCCGGAACAAACACCCGACGATGCTTCTATCCGGGCTACTTCGTCCGGTTCCGGCGAACCCAACGTTAGAGCTGCCACTACCGACAGCACCCGCATACCCAGTACAAATAACGACGACAGCCGGACCGGCGGTAATATCCGGTAATATACAATAGTAAGTAATAAGTTGTAAATAGGCAGACTTAGAAAACAATGAAAGGCTACATACTCTAAAGCAATTTTAGTAAGGCTATAATCCCTGATTGTTTAAATTTGAGTTCAAAATACTTACAACTTATTCCTTTCTACTTATTACTAAAAAGTAGTAATTTTGGGTATCTAACAGGTTAAATATTTGTGCCCAAATCTTCGTCGTACGCCCTGCAATCTTTACAAATTAATTTGCCTGACATTGGTGCCGTGTTGCTGCAACGCAGCCTAAAAGCCAAACGCATCAGTATTAAGTTACAACCACTTAAAGGCATTAAAGTAATTGTGCCGCCCCGCGCTACTTTCGACGAAGCCCAGCGTTTTCTGGAAAGTAAACTAGATTGGGTTAAAGAACATTTGCCCAAAATAGAAAAGCAGGAAACCAACCTCACAGTTTTTGTGCCGGGGCAAACATATTATACGTTCTCGCACCAGTTGCAATTAATACCGCATGCATTAGGCACCTTTAAAGCCCGTTTAACGCCCACCGAAATTCGGGTGTATTATCCAGCCTATCGCCAACCCACCGATACCGATATTCAGCAGTTTATCCGGAAAGCCCTGGAAGAAGCTTACCGACAGGAAGCCAAAGGCTATTTGCCCACGCGCGTAGATTATTTTGCCCGCCAGTTTGGGTTTACTTATAAGAATGTAGTGATTAAAAAGGCCGGCACCCGTTGGGGCAGTTGTTCTTACCAAAATAACATTAACCTTAATTTACATTTAATGCGGCTACCCGGCCACCTACGCGATTACGTAATATTGCACGAACTGGCCCACACCGTCCAGAAAAATCATGGCCCACATTTCTGGGCTTTGTTAGATAAAATTAGCGGCAATGCGGCGGGTTTAGATAAAGAAATGAAAAAATACCGCATTGATATTTATTAATATTTCCGGCAAAATATTACCCATCCTACCTGTTGCAGCTATCTGGTTTAAACATAAGTTGCCCTAAAAGGAAATATAAATCACCAAAACTTAAAATATTAAAAAACTTTTACTTTGGGGTTACGCGTCCGGTACAAACTTACGTATAAAGTAAATATTTACTTCCAGAGAAAGAACACCTCCCGGTTTATGTTGGCTAAAGCATTGTCCGTTCGTTTAGTTTGCCTGGTACTGGTAAATACCGCCTTGGTTATGAATGCCGCTTGCTCTGAGCCGCAACCCGAAACAAAAGCACGGAAGGAAACGCCTCATAAACAAATCCCGGTATTGGCTTACGTACCCGACCCGGATACCCTGCGGGTAGAAGACGATTTTGCCCGGAGCCCTTTTCTGCTCGATTCTATTTCGCTGGGCGAAGTCAGGAAATTAATGGGCACTAACGTGCAGGTAAAAAAAACACCCACGCGTAACCACTTTGTAAAAAATCAAACTGATACCCTGATTACCTTGCAAAAAAATGGTTCTTACATAACCTTATATGCCGTAAGTGCCGAACCGAAGTGCTTTTTTAAGGAAGCGGCCATTAACGACCCCCTACCTATTTTTCAGTACGATTTAAAAATTGGCCAGCGCAAAGCCGAGGTAAAAAATTTGTTTCCGGCTCTAAAAAGAGAAAAATATTTACCCGACAATATAGAGATTGGTGCCACCGAAGGCGCAGACTACATTTATTTAATATTTAAAAACGATGTACTCAAAAGGGTAGATTTTAAACCTTACCTGGATTAATTTAATATTTTTTTCTAAACCTTTTGCCTCTTAAAAACCAGTTTACCAGAAGCTAAATGCGCTAGAACATTCAGAAATAAAGTAGTTAATCTTTTAGGTAGTTGCCCAAGCAAAAGTACCTTGTTAGCGTTAACCTTATTTCCTGAAATAAAAAGAGGCTACCCTTACAGGTAGCCTCTTTTTATTTATTGCCCTAAACACTTTATACCGTTTGTTCCTTTGTGTGCGACGACACATAATTTACAAAGTCGCCTACGGTATCAATAGGTACTTCGTCAGGAATAATAATATGGAAGTTCTTTTCTAATTCCAGAATTATATCTACTACATCTACGGTATCAAACCCAAACTGGCTTAGGTTAGCGTTGGTGCGCAAACGCGAGGGTTTGATTTCTTTGGTGCGACTGATTATTTTGATAACTTCATTTTGAATAGCCGAAGTCGATTGTGTTCTCATGGTATTGAATTTAAGCAAGTTGTTCTTTATAAGTAGGATGCTTTACCGGCACAGAAGGTTGCATAGTTTTATTGCCTTTTATCTTTATTTTTAAAGTTTCGCTAATTAGGTACATGGCCGGTACCACTAGCAAAGTTAAAATTGTAGCAAAAGCCAGGCCAAAAATAATGGTCCAGGCCAATGGTCCCCAGAATACGGCGCTTTCGCCGCCTATGAAAAAGTGCGGCTCAAATTCAGAAAACAAGGTAAAGAAGTTAATGTTTAGGCCAATAGCCAAGGGTATTAAGCCCAGAATAGCGGCCGTGGCGGTTAATAATACCGGCGTTAAACGCGTTTTACCCGCCATTACCACCGCTTCGTGCAATTCGTAATCTTCACGTTCCCGCAGCACATCGGCAAATTCTACCAGCAAAATACCGTTCTTCACCACAATACCGGCCAGGGCAATTATACCCACGCCCGTCATTACCACCGAAATATTCATGCCAAAAATGGAGAAACCCAGCAATACCCCAATTAAGCTGAATATAATCTCCGACATAATAATTAGCGGCTTAGAGATAGAATTAAACTGCGTTACCAGAATCAGGAAAATTAACCCGACAGAAGCGATGAGTGCAATACTTAAGAAATCGCTGGTTTCCTGCTGGTCTTCCTGGGCACCGCCAATTTTTACTTCGTAGCCTTCAGGCGTTTTAAATTGCTGCAGGTTCTGCCGGATGGTTTCGTTTATTTCATTCGCATTATAACCCGCCAGCACGTTCGACGACAAGGTAATTACCCGTTTCACGTTTTTCCGGCGAATACCACCGTACGTAGTAGAATAATCGATTTTGGCTACCGACGACAACGGTATTTGCTTGATCTGGCCCGAAACCATGTCACGGAAGGTCAAACGCATATCCATCAGCGCATCAATATTAGAGCGGTAAGGCTCGGCATAACGCACCTGAATCGGGTACTCATCTTCATCGCGTTTCAGTTTAGAAGCTTCGTAACCAAAAATGGCCGTCCGTAATTCCGAACCAATCTGGGCGGTGCTGATGCCTTCTCGGTTAGCCCGAACCCGGTCTATTTCCACGCTTATCTGCGGATTTTTATCCTGCAAATCGGAACGCAAATCTTCGATACCCCCAATCTGCAACGAATCAATTAATCGTTCTACTTTACGAGCTACTTTAATCAGGGTGCCAAAATCTTCGCCGGCTACTTCAATCTGCACCGGTTTACCCACCGGTGGGCCGCCTTGCTCCTGGTCTACGGTAATTTCTACACCCGGAATGTCTTTAATTTTTTCCCGGATTTTATTCATATAAGTGCGTGAGCTCGGCCCGGTACGGTACTGAAACTCCCGGAAGGCCACGGTTACTTTACCTTTATTCGACTCGGCCTGGTAAGAAGCTTCCATTGGGTCGCCGGCGCCAATGGCCACGTTCGAAATAATAGATTCTACGTCGGGGTTATTTTCCCCTACTACTTCGTACACCCGCTTTTCTACCAACTTGGTTACCGAATCAGTAGTGGCCTGGTCGGTACCCACCGGCATCACCAAATAGGTATAAATAAAGTTCGGATCGCCCTGCGGGAAAAAGTCTACTTTAGGTTGTCGCATAATGGTAGCAATTACCGAAAGGACTAATAAAGCCACCACGGCTGCCAGCACCACAAACGGTCGTCGGCCCACCAATAAACTCCGCAGCACCCGCTCGTAAACATTCATGAAGCGCGGCAATACTTTTGTCTGAAAGCCATTTATCCAACGTGTAAACACGTATTTATTCAGAGCAATAAACAGCATGATAAATACCGTCAGGTTAGCCAAACCAATCCAGCCAACCAGATAGCAGATGCCGGCAAAAACACCCAGGCCAATCATCCAGTACAGGAAAGTCTTGCGGGCTTTTACCGGGTTAGGGGTTTCTTCTTTACCCATAAACGACACCGCAAATACCGGATTGATGATAAACGCCACCAGCAACGACGCCATTAAAGTAAGAATAAGCGTTACGGGCAAGAAGTACATAAACTTACCAATAATACCGGGCCAGAATAACAGCGGCACAAATGGTGCCACCGTGGTTAAAGTACCCGCCAGCACCGGCACAAACACCTCGCCGGCCGCAGCTTTCGCCGATTTTACAATATTCCAACCAAACTGGTGGTGAATGCGGTGCGTGTTTTCGATTACCACAATGGCATCGTCTACCACAATACCCAGAGCCAGCAAAAACGAGAACAGCACGATCATGTTCAAAGAGAACCCAAGCGCCGGCATTACCAAAAACGCCAGGAAGGCCGAAATAGGCACTGACAAGGCCACAAAGAGGGCGTTTGTCGTTCCCATGAAGAACATGAGAATAAAAGTTACCAGCACAAACCCAATAATAATGGTATTAATCAGGTCGTTCAGGGTATGGCGGGTCGTGTTCGATTGATCACCGGTAACGGTTACCTGTAAATCTTTCGGCAAGGCCGTACCCTCCATTTCCTTCAGAATATTGTTGATTTTATCCGATGCCTCAATTAAGTTCTGGCCGCTGCGCTTGATAATATTTAAGGTAATTACGGGTTTGTTATCCAGGCGGGCGTAGCTTTCGCGTTCTTTAAAACCGTCGGTTACGGTAGCAATATCGCGGAGCGGAATATTACCGCCGGGTAAAGATTTTACCACAATACCACCAATCTGGCTGGCATCGGTATATTGCCCTACCACGCGCACGGCCCGGCGCATTTCGCCTACTTTTAACAAACCACCAGAAATGGTCATGTTTTCGAGCTGAATGGCCCGCTGGATATCGGCAAACGTAACTTGGGCAGCCTGCATTTTGTACAAATCTACATCAATCTGCACTTCCTGTTCCAGGGCACCCACAATGTCTACCCGGTTTATTTCGGGCAAGGTTTCAATGCGGTCCTGCACGGCTTCGGCGTAATTTTTCAGTTTATCGCCACTGTAGTTACCCGATAGGTTCAGGTACATAATGGGCATTTCGGAAAAACTAACTTCCTGCACCTGGGGCTCGTTGGGCAAGTCGTTCGGTAAATCCGACCGGGCCCGGTCTACGGCATCTTTAATTTTTTGCTTGGCCGCATCCACATTCACATCGGTCATAAACTCTACCGAAATAATACAGAAATCCTGCATGGAGTTAGAGGTTACCCGTTTTACCCCCGAAATAGATTTGATTTCTTTTTCAATAGGCCGGGTTACGAGATTCTCCATATCGGAAGGCGAAGTGCCCGGATAAATCACCCCGGTCATGATGGTGGGGATAACAATATCGGGGAAGTTTTCTTTCTGGAGACGGTTGTAGGTAATAATACCGGCCAGCGTGATAATTACCGTTAGCACGTAAATGCTGGTTTTATTATCAATGGATAAGCTGGTCAGGAAAAACTCTTTGATTTTACCTTTGGTTTCTTTCATGATTTAAGCTTTAATTTCCGGGCGGCCGCAGCCTACCCGAAAGCCCATAATATTTTTACTTATTCAAAGCCACGGCCTGACCTTCGTTCAAATTTTGCTGGCCAGCCGTAACTACCTGATCATTGGGGTTAAGCCCCTTGGTTATTTCGGTATTACCGGCGTAGGTCTGGCCCAAAGTAACTTGTCGCTTCTTTACCACGGTGCCATTGCCTGCCTTTTCTACTACGTACACGTAACTACCCGACTCATCTTTCTGAATAACATTTACCGGCACCACCAAGGCATTCGGGTTATTATATTCCTGCACCTTTACCACCGCCACCATGTTGGGCCGGAGGGGTGCATTCATTTGCCCTTTAATTCTCATTTCGATGGGGAAAGAGCGGTTGGAAGTATTAATTACCTGGGTAATGGCCGTAACATTAGCCGGAAACTCCTGCCCAATATCCGGTAAAGACACAATGGCGTTTACCCCTTTGTGTAATTTACCAGCATGCGCTTCCGGAATATCAGCCACTACTTTCAAGCCAGTGGTATTTACAATCCGGGCCACTGGCATTGGCGATCCGGGGCCAACGGCTTCACCTACTTTCGGGTTGAATTCATCTATTACGCCGCTAATAGGTGCTTTAATTACATACTGTGCTTGTTGCTCGCGCAGCGTAGCCAGCCGGCGTTCCAGGGCTTCTTTGTTATTTTTAGCTTGTAAATATTGAATTTCAGTACCAATTTTCTGATCCCAGAGATTTTTTTGCTTTTCGTAGACGGTACGGGCTAAATCCAGGCTGGTGCGTAATTCGGCTACACTTTGGTCCAGAATGGCCGCATCTATGGTAGCTAAAACCTGACCTTTGCTTACCCGGTCGCCGCGTTTGGCCCGCACACTGGTTAATACGCCCGGCACTTTGGCGCTAACCACCACATTCTGGTCGAAATCTACCCGGCCCTGCACTTCTAAATAATTACTAAACTTCTGGGGTGTTACAGTTAAAGTGCCTACCGGCACTGCTGCCGCAACCGGGGCACTTAATTTACCTTCGGCCCGGAGCTGTGCTTCCAGGCTGGTAATCTGACCCTGGATTTCGGTTTGCTGTTTTTTAAGAGCCGCCAGTTGCTCTTCTTTGCTGCCCGCCTCTTTGTTGCAGGCCGATAAACCTATTGCAAAAGTTAAAATGAGCACTCCTATTTTATTATTCATAATTTTAAATCAGTGGGTTGGGAATATTATTTATTTTACTAAAGTGCCGTTCGCGCGCTGTAAATCTACCTTGGCAATAATGGCATCGTACACCGCGCCATAATAATTGGTTTGAGCCTGGCGCAGCTCGGTTTCGGCGGTAACTACCTCCAGGTTAGAACCTACTCCTTCCTGAAATTTAATATTGGCTACGCGGGCTACATCCTGGGCCAAGGTTAAACTTTCTTGCTGCGATTTAAGTACCTGAAGGGCATTTTGCAGATTGGTATTAGATTGGCGCACTTCCAGATCGATGCTTTGCTTCAGGGTTTTGAAACCATTGTTGGCCGTTTCCACAGCAATACGGGCTTGTTGCACCTGGTATTTCTTGCTCAATCCATCAAAAATGGGCACCTGCAAGCTCAGCCCAACCGAGCCAAAAGAAAACCAGTTCGGGAAGTTAGGCCCAGAATAACCTACGCCCATGTCTTTGGTGCGCAATTCCATTAAATCGCCTAAGGTGCGGCTACTGCCATTAATGCCGTACCGGCCGGTTAAAAACAAACGCGGGTAGTAACCAGCCAAACGGTTTTTAACATCCAGCATAGCCAAATCGCGTTGGGTTTCTAAAATGGCATATTCTATGCGCTGGCCGTAGTCGAAATTAGTTGCCGCTACTTGCTGGGCGTCTACCACCACATTGTCCAGTTTATCGGTTAAGGTTATCGGCTGATTTAAGTCCAGACTCATCTGAAACTTGAGCAGATCTACACTTAAAGCTTGCAGCCGTTCGGCTTTTTCTTTTTCTACTTTTAAGTTGTTGTAGCTTACCTGTAAGCGGTCCACATCAATCTTTTCAGCAAAACCTTGTTTGTAAATTTCCTGGGTTTCGCGCAGTACTCTCTCCAGGCGGGTCAGGTTCTGATCAAGTAAAGCCATTCGCTCGTGGGTTACCAGCACACCATAGTAAGCTTTGGTAACATTTTCTATAATGTCGCGCTCGGTTTGTTGCGCTTGCCGCTGGGCCAGGTTGGTGTAAACTTTAGCGGCTTTCAGGCCAATCAGGTAAGAACCATCAAAAAGCAACTGACTCCCGGTAATGGCTGCCGATCCGGCATAACGTAACCCAAAGGCAAAAGCCGAATAAACGGGCGCTACCGGTTCAGTAGCCGGTACAAACTCCGGCACCAGCACCACATTCTGGCCGCTATTAAGTTCGCCTAAATTTTGCGGTGTAATGGTTACCTGCTGCTGTCCGGCCGGGCCAAAATTAGATACATCAACCAGGCTTTTCTGAAGTTTGTAATTATCGGTTAAGTCTACGCCGGCACTAACCTGGGGCAAACCAATCGACCGGATTTCGCCTACCCTGGCTTTTGCGGCTTTTGTTTGCAGTTGCGCCGAGTTCATGATAGGCTGATTTTCCAGAGCAAACCGGATAGCCTGTTGCAAACTAAATGTTTGGGGAGCCGCAGTTCCCTGGGCCATTGCCCGGTAAGTGGTAAAAGTGCTTACCAGGCAAATGATTATGAATCTTTGTAATTTCATAGTTAAGATTATTTATTCTTCTGGGGCAGTTTGTTTATACTTACAAATAAGCTGGTGTCCTTTTAGGGTAGCAATGCCCATGAGGTAATGCTCCAGGCAAGCACCCTGCACCTCTCCCACCTCAAACTGGTCAGGCGGGTAAATTTCGGGATTAAACACCATCTCAATTTGTGCCAGTCGTAACCGGGCCATAACTTCTACATCTAAATCCGGCCGAAAAACTCCTTCGGCCATGCCCCGCCGAATGTTTGCCTTTACTTTTTCCAGAATACAAGTAGACTTGAAGTCGTTAAATAATTGCCAGGCTGTTGGGTAGTATTTTTGCAAATCGTAGAAAATAGACGAGGGCAGTTCGGCAAATAGCTTTTTATTGATGTTCTTAATTTTCAGGAGCTCATCTACGGCATTAACCGAACAACTAGCTAAACTTTTGCAACCTTCGTCTATATTTTGCAAATGCCTTTTAATAACCGCTTTTACAATTTCTTCTTTGTTTTCGAACCATTTGTATAGAGTTTTTTTCGACATGGCCAGGTGTAGGGCAATGTCGTCCATGGATACACTTTTAATTCCGCGGCTGCAAAAGAGCCGGAACGATTCCTGTAATATTTTTTCTCTTGTTTCCACGCGTTAGCTAACGTTGGCATAAAACTAAGGAAACTATTTTTGTTTCCAAAGTTTCCTACAAGTAAATTTTACCGCTTCTTTGTAAGCTTTAGCCATAACACAAACACAGTTATTAGTAGAACTACCGAACAAAGGTGTTACAGAAGCGATACTTGGCCAAACAAATCTCGGTAAGCTGGTGTTTTTTCCGGCTGAATGACAGAAATATGGGTTTAAATCGTGAAAATTGGGGTTTGAACAATTATTGTGCGGAGAGTAAGCAGAGGGAGAATGTATGGCATAGCCAATATTATTTGCTATGGAAAACTGGTTAACAAAACGCCTACTAAATTTAAAGAAATTGACTATTTAAGTAATGTTGTATTGGATTAAGTAAGTTATTCCTTTCAGATTAGGTTAGAAAATGTATAATAGCCCACTTTACCGCTTAAAATATTTAACAGTGCCAGAACTTTTAACCCAGTAAAAGTGTCTTTAACTTAAATCATAGAATTTTTATTTAAATATGGGCATATATTGCTTTTTAACTTAAAATATTCTTATTTTTACAAATACTTATTTATACCTATTGCTTACAAATTTTAAGGTTCAAAAAGGATTCATAATTTTTAAGTTTAATTTATAATATTAAGTTTAATTTATAATATATTATTAGTTATTACCCGCACTTACATCTACTCCAACAAACAAAATCTAATACTTAAATAATGCCTGTATAAGGGCTACTTTTTATCATAAAGATTCTGGCAAATTTATTTGTCTTTGTTTGGCATCATTTTTTCTTTTTAAAAAATAAATTTATTTATCAGGAGTTAATACATTATAGCTCTTGCTTAATTGTAACTCTATTAAATATCACTTTTTACAATTTATTTTTAATAACCAGTTTAGTTTACATGAGAAGTCTTTTTTTTACTTTTTTCCTTTTTATTACCTGCCAGGGGCTAATGGCACAAGGCTTAAATCTGGTAAATCCATCGCTTGATAAAGCAAATAAATACTTTGATGCGGGCCTTTACAAAGAAGCCGTAGCCGAGTACTCCAAAACCATTTACATAGAGCCTACTTTTATGCAAGCCTATAATAACCGGGGCTTAGCTAAATTAGAACTAAATGATTATAACGGTGCCCTCACCGATTTTAACAAAGTTATTTCGACTGAGCCTAAAAACGCCGAAGCTTACCGCAACCGCGCTACTTTAAAAATCCGGAAACAAGACTATGCCGGGGCCTTAACTGATTATGATAAAGCCTTGGCTTTGGGCGCTAACGATGCCGATTTGTTTTATAACCGGGGCATAGCCAAAGTAGTTTTAAAAAAACAACGCGAAGCCATTACCGATTTTGATAACAGCATCCGGCTTAAACCCGGCGCCGTTGAAACTTATGTAGAAAGAGCCTTTGCAAAATTAGATGTTCGGGACGCCAATGGTGCCCTGGCCGATTTTAACCAGGCCATTAAATTAGACCCTAAACTGGCAACGGCTTACTATGGCCGCGGGTACAGCCAGGTAATATTGAATAATAAATCTGGCGCCTGCTCCGATTTACAAAAAGCGGCGCAAATGGGTTCGGCCGAAGCCCGCGATTTACTGGCTAGAACTTGTAAATAAATATTTTTACTTACCCGTTAGTTTCTGATAAACGCTTGTTGTTTAACTAAAAAGCCTTGGCAAAACCAAGGCTTTTTAGTTTTGGCACCAGTAGTAAAACCTTTTAATTTATAATATGGTGCATTTGGTAGTTGCAAGTCAGTTTTGGGTAATTCCCGCTCATCTTTCAACTAATTACCTAAACTGGTTTTGCATAAGGCAAGGATTATTTTATATATTTATTCGCGCAATTATTAATCCCTTATAAATATGATTTTAAACACTGCCAGTAAAAAAATATTAGCTGCCGCTCTGGTAACTGGTATTTTCTCTTTATCAGAAAGCTTTGCCCAAACCCAGGGCCAGGGCGCTGTGCCGACGCCGCCTAAAATGACACCCCAAATGACAGAGTTTTGGGAACCAGAACCCAAGGTAGTTACCCCTGGTAACACGCCCGGTATGGCCGCTCCTTCCGATGCCATAATTTTATTCGACGGCAAAAACTTAGAACAGTGGGTTTCGGTAAACGACCCCGCTACGCCAGCCAAATGGACCGTAGAAAAAGGTGTGTTTACCGTTAAAAAAGGCACGGGCAATATTCAAACAAAACAATCTTTCGAAGATTACCAATTGCATATTGAGTGGCGTATTCCGGAAAAAATTACGGGTACCAGCCAGGGCCGCGGCAACAGCGGTTTGTTTTTATCGTCGGTAGGCAAAGGCGATTCGGGCTACGAACTGCAAATATTAGATTCTTATAACAACCGGACTTATTCTAACGGACAAGCTGGTAGTATTTACAAAGAAAGCCGGCCGCTGGTAAATGCCATGCGCAAACCCGGCGAATGGAACGTGTACGACGTAATTTACACTGCTCCGCGTTTTAAAGCCGATGGTTCTTTGTTTTCGGCGGCCCGGGTAACGGTACTTCACAACGGCGTACTTATTCAGAACGACACCGAAATTAGAGGTATTACCGAGTACATTGGGCTGCACAGCTACAAAGTTGCCCACGGCAAAACCCCCATTAAATTACAAGACCACGGCGATCCCAGCGAACCCATCAGTTTCCGGAATATCTGGATTCGTGAGCTATAATTAACCAAAACTTTATTATTTAACAGAACAGGGCTTTAGTAACACAAAGCCCTGTTTTTTAACTTTAGGCAGGATGGCTTTATTTAGTTTAGCCGGTAAAACCGCCGTTATTACGGGTGGTGGCAGCGGCATTGGTCGCAGTATATCTACATTGTTTGCCCGGCAAGGGGCTACCGTTTGCATACTGGAGTTAAACCCGGCAGCGGCCGCCCAAACCGTAGCCGAAATTAAAGCCGAAGGTGGCCAGGTAAATTCTTTTGCTTGCAACGTAAGCAATCAGGCCGAAGTATTGGCCGTTTTCGACTTAATTAAAGAACAGATTGGCCCCATTCATATTGTGGTAAATAATGCCGGTATTGCACACGTTGGCAATATCCAAAACACCTCCGAAGCCGATTTTGACCGTATTTACCAGGTAAATGTAAAAGGCGTTTACAATGGCATGCTGGCTGCTGTAAAACACCTGCTAGAAACAGGCGGCGGCGTTATTTTAAACCTGGCTTCGGTGGCATCGGTAGTAGGCATTCCGGATCGGTTTGCTTATTCTATGAGTAAAGGCGCGGTACTTACCATGACTTATTCCGTAGCCCGCGATTATGTTACAAAAAACATTAGGTGTAACTGCATTGCGCCGGGCCGGGTGCACACCCCCTTTGTAGATGGTTTTCTGCAAAAAAATTATCCTGGTCAGGAAAAAGAAATGTTCGATAAATTATCGCGCACCCAACCCATTGGCCGCATGGGCAACCCCGAAGAAATTGCCCTGCTGGCGCTTTATCTTTGCTCCGACGAAGCTTCCTTTATCACCGGCACCAATTACCCCATAGATGGCGGCTTTATTAACTTAAATACCTGATTTAAAAGCATTTTTTACTTGCCCGCATCATCACCGGTGTGTTTCACTTTCTTTTTCATTACCACCTTACCTTAATTTTTGGATGAAAGCGGTGGTTGTAATAAGTTTAAAAATGTAACTACAGGTGGCTGGTTGATTAACTTTAAATAAATTTTATTTTCTCATATTAAAACTTGCACGAATGAAATTAATTCGATTTGGCCAACCCGGTCAGGAAAAGCCCGGCCTTATATTGCCCGATGGCAGCCGTATTGATGCCAGTGCTTTCGGCGAAGATTACACCGAAGCGTTTTTCTCGAATAATGGCCTTGATCGGCTGGCGCAATGGCTGCAACAAAATCAGGATACGGCGCCCCGGGTGCCGGCAGAACAAAGGTTAGGGCCACCCGTGGCGCGACCCGGTAAACTGGTATGTATCGGCTTAAATTATTCTGACCACGCGGCCGAAAGCAACATGGCCGTACCAACCGAACCCATTATTTTCTTTAAAGCAACTTCTTCGTTGGTTGGCCCCGACGACGACCTGATAATTCCGAAGAACAGCGAAAAAACAGATTGGGAAGTTGAATTGGCCGTGATTATAGGTAAAAAAGCATCTTACGTAACCGAAGCCGAAGCATTAAACTACGTAGCCGGCTACGCCCTGCACAATGATTACAGCGAACGAGCTTTTCAGTTAGAACGGGGTGGCCAGTGGGTAAAAGGCAAAAGCTGCGATACCTTTGCTCCGCTGGGCCCGTTTTTAGCTACCCCCGATGAATTAACCGATATAAATAATTTACGCCTTTGGTTAAAAGTAAACGGCGATACTAAACAAGACGGCAACTCGGGCAATCTTATCTTTAAAATTCCTTTTATCGTTAGCTATTTAAGCCAGTTTATGAGTTTACTGCCCGGCGATATTATTTCTACGGGTACGCCGGCCGGTGTTGGTATGGGCTTTAAACCAGCCCAATATTTAAAACCCGGCGATGTAGTAGAATTGGGCATTGATGGTTTAGGTTCCTCGCGCCAAATTGCGAAGGCCTACACTCCAGGCGCTTAATACCTTAATAGGTACTTTCATTTACCGGACTCATCGGTATTTTATATACCAACCAGTAGATATAGGAATATTTTTGCTGGTTGGTATAGTATTTTTACTACCCTACTCCCATTCCTTACTGTATAACTTACCTGAATATCTAATATAAGTCTAAACAATTATAAAATGTTTCAGGCGTAAAAAGGTACTGCTATCTTTATTCGTAAAATGTAAAAACCCAATACACATCTTAAAAAAATCTAATTCACTTACTTAAATATACGGGCTAATAATATTTAGGCATTCACCCCTTTATTCCTCAAGCCGTTTATAAATTTAAAAACATAGAATTATAATATTTTAACTCATTTAGGTTTTACACTGAATATTTAGTTAATATAGTTGTATTTAAGATCCCCTCCCCTTAACTTTATATAATAAAACCAATATTTCGGAATTATAACCGCTGATAACAAGCATCCACTGCATGCCTTATACAAATATTATAGAATCTGCCACGCCCCAGAACGAGAGAGAAAGATTACAGGTTTTATACAATTACGACATTCTGGATACCGAAGCCGAAGAGGATTTTGATGCTCTTACCCGCTTGGCCAGTTACATCTGTGGCACGCCAATTTCAAAGGTTTCTTTATTAGATGAGCACCGAACATGGGCAAAAGCTAAAACAGGCACAACGGTGGCGGAATGGCCCCGCGAAACCTCTTTTTGCCATTATGCGGTTCAACCCGCAGAAAGTGCCATTCTGGAAGTAACCGATGCCCAGTCTCATACCATATTCCGGAATTTTCCGCAGGTAAAAAACGAGCCCCATATCCGTTTTTATGCGGGTGCACCTTTGGTTACACCTTCGGGCTATCGCATAGGCACTATGTGCGTGCTGGGTTATCAACCTAAAACTTTAACTTCGGTGCAGCGCGATGCCTTGCTAACGCTGGCTAACCAAGTAGTTACATTATTAGAGTTCCGCCGCCAGAACAAAAAAATTGTTAAAAACAGCACCCACCTGAATCTCTACAAATTGCTGTTTAAAAGCAGCCATGAGATGATGTGCATTCTTGATATTAAAACTGGGGTATTCTTAGAAGTAAACGATGCTTTCCAGTATATTATGGGCTACACCACCGGCGAATTAGTTGGACAGCCCATTGGTGATTTTTTACACCCCGATGATTTAGCCCATTTACAACAAACCTTGCTTACCATGCCGCACCACGTGCCTTTGCACATGGAATCGCGTTTTTTTACGCAAAGTGGCAATACTAGATGGTTAGCTTGGACGGCCACAGCCCTCGACGGGAAATGGTTTGCTACTGCCCGCGACATTACCGAATTAAAACAATCGGGAAGTGAAAAAATTGACCTGAAAGACTTGCTGGTTAGTGTATTAAATAACTCGCCAACCGGTATTTGTGCCTTGGCCAGTGTACGCGATGCTAGCGGGGTAATTATAGATTTTAAGTGGCTCATGCTCAATAAGGCAGCCGAGCAAATCATGAACAAGCCAGCGCACGAGCTTATCGGGCAAAATTTAGCAGATTATATACCGCCCGATAACCGCGAAACTTTTTTGCAGGTTTTACGCGATGTGGTCCAGAACAAAGTTAGTAACAGCAGCGAACAACAATTTGAGTTAGGAAAGCAGCCTACTTGGTTTCAGATTATCTCTTCACCACTCGACGACGGCCTGGTAATTGTATTTAACGATATATCGGCCCGTATTTGCATCGAAGAAAAATTAAAAGCGCAGCGTACTTTTTACGAGAATATTTTAAACCAGATTCCATCTGATATTGCTGTATTCGACCCGGAACACCGGTACATGTTTGTAAATCCCATTTCTATTAAAAATGAGGAAGTACGTAACTGGATAATTGGGAAAGATGATTTTGAGTATTGCCAGTTCCGGCAAAAAGATATTGCCATTGCCCAAAAACGACGCAAATTATTTAAACAAGCGGTAGCCGAAAAGCGCATACTGGCCTGGGAAGACCAAGTAACCTTACCTGATGGCAGGTCGGTTTGTTATTTAAGGCAATTAAGCCCGGTTTTTGATGCTAATGGTAAGTTGCAGTTTGTAATTGGGTACGGTATGGACATTACCGCCCTGAAACAAGTAGAACAGGAGTTAATTACCGCAAAAGAACAAGCCGAACACTCCATGCGGGCAAAAGAAATGTTCCTGTCGATGATGAGTCATGAGATCCGGACCCCACTGAATGCCGTTATTGGCATGTCGCATATATTGTTGCAAGAAAACCCCAGGCCCGAGCAAATCGAAAACCTTAAAATTCTTCAGTTCTCCGGCGAAAACCTGCTTACCCTCATTAACGACATTCTGGATTTTAGTAAAATTGAAGCCGGCAAAATTTCGCTTGAAGAAATTGATTTTAGCCTGAACAATATTATTACCAGCATTCGGCAAACATTTAGCCACCGGGCTATTGAAAAAGGCATTCGGCTAAAAGCCCGGATCGATTCGGATTTGCCCGATGTACTGATAGGCGACCCGGTGCGGTTAAACCAGATATTAATGAATTTGGTGAGCAACGCCGTTAAATTTACCGAAGCCGGCGCCGTTACCCTGGATATAACCCTCGAAAACGAAACGCCGGAAATAGCCGAAATACAATTTGCGGTAACCGATACCGGTATTGGTATTCCAGCCGATAAATTAGAATCGGTTTTTGAAAGCTTTACGCAGGCCAATTCCAATACTACCCGCAAATTCGGCGGTACAGGCTTAGGCCTTACTATTACCAAACGGCTGGTAGAAATGCAGGAAGGTGTTATAGCTGTAGAGAGTGAAGAAGGTCGTGGTACCACTTTTACGGTTACCCTCAGATTTAAGAAAAGTAAAAAAATTGTTGCTTCTGCCTCAAAGCACTACCTGGATATAACCGAAAATAACCTGGG
The DNA here is from genome assembly GCF_057359045.1 of Adhaeribacter sp. NCBI lineage: Bacteria > Pseudomonadati > Bacteroidota > Cytophagia > Cytophagales > Hymenobacteraceae > Adhaeribacter > Adhaeribacter sp. The sequence goes on along the minus strand of NZ_JBMQUD010000081.1, from coordinate 43,061 downwards.
CCATATTAAGTTATTGCTGGTAGAAGATAACGAGGTTAACCAGATTATTGCTACCAAATTTTTGCAGAAATGGGGTATTTCGCCCGACTATGCCCTTAATGGTATTCAGGCGTTAGATAAAGTACAAAAACGCGCTTACGATCTGGTATTAATGGATTTACAAATGCCCGAAATGGACGGTTACGACGCTTCCCGGGCTATCCGGAATTTAGGCGACCGGTACGCCGAAATACCTATTATTGCGCTTACCGCCTCGGCCATGCTGGATGTACGCGACAAAGTGCTACAATTTGGCATGAACGATTACGTTACCAAGCCGTTTAACCCCAATGAATTATACCAAAAAATTGTTCGTTATACCCAATCCGGTTCATTGCCTGTGTCAATGCCCGAGCACTCGACACCCATTATACCGGAACCAATAGAAGGTTATAATTTTACGGGCATGCTGGAACTTGCCGGCAACGATAAAGCATTTTTAAACGAATTATTAAAGAGTTTTACAGGCACCCTACAGGAATTTTTGGCCGAATATGAAACCAATCTTTTATTAAATCCGGACTTAAGTAAGCTGCGGTTTGCGGCGCACAAAATAAAATCCGTAATTAAGCTTATTGAAGCCCGCGAACTGACCAACGAACTGGAAAATGCCGAAAAACTGCTACATGCAGGCATTAGCGAACAACAAGCCCAGGAGTCGGTTAAAAAGGTGCAGTTATTGTGTCAGCATATAATAAAAGCACTGGCCGAAAAACAAGAACAGATTAAATTGAATTAAAGTAAATGCGCTTGGTTAAATTACAGGTTTATTTAATTTCGATAATATTTTCGTTAACCGGAAGCTTGGCCATAACAACCAGGCTCCCGGTTCAGGCCCAGGCACCTGCCGTAAAGCAAGTAGATGCAAAGCCCAGCCCCCGCCCCGATCGGATTATATTAACCTGGCAAACCGACCCAACTAACTCACAAACGGTAACCTGGCGCACCGACAACACGGTAAAAAATGCTACCGCCGAAATTGCGCTGGCCGATGCTTCGGCTAACTTTGCCGAGTATGCCACTGCCTTACCGGCTAGAACCAAAGCATTTCAAACCGAAAACGGCGCTGCCCTGTACCACTCGGTAAATTTTACGCAACTTAAGCCCAATACTTTGTACGTATACCGGGTAGGCAACGGCACTTACTGGAGCGAGTGGTTTCAGTTTAGAACCGCCAAAGACCAGCCAGAGCCTTTCTCTTTCCTGTATTTTGGCGATGTACAGAACCAGGTTTTTTCGCAGTGGTCCAGGGTTATCAGAGCGGCCTACGCCGAAATGCCCAAAGCTAAATTTATGGTTTATGCCGGCGACCTGATAAACCACGCCGAAGACGATACCGAATGGCACGAATGGTTTACCGCAGGTTCTTTTATTTATGCCACTATCCCAAGTTTAATAGTACCGGGTAACCACGAATACGCGCGCAGTGGGGTAGGTTTACCCCGCATAACCAGGTTGTGGGAGCCGCAGTTTAACTTCCCGGATAATGGCCTGAAGAGCCAGGAAGGTTTGGTGTACTACACCGATTACCAGAATTTGCGGGTAATTTGTTTAAATTCTTATTGGTTTGTACCGGCCCAAGCCCGCTGGCTCGAAGAGGTGTTGCGGAAAGACCCCAAGCAATGGACGGTAGTTACATTTCATTACCCGGTTTTATCTACTACCGGGCGCGGCGAAGACAATCTTATCCGCCATTGGAAACCTATTTTCGATAAGTACGGCGTAGATTTGGTACTACAGGGCCACGACCATACATATGCCCGGGGCACCCTCCCCGCCGCCCATCAGCCAGCTAAAACCAATACAACGGGGCCGGTTTACGTAGTTTCCATCAGCGGGCCTAAAATGTACGCTATAACCGACCATTCCTGGGCCACCCGTACCGGCGAAAACACCCAGCTCTATCAGATTATTTCTATCGACAAAGGGAAACTGCTGTACAAATCCCAAACCGTTACCGGAGAATTATACGATGGCTTTGAACTGATAAAAGCGGCTGATGGTACCAAAGAACTCCGGGAACTTAAACCCGAGATAACGCCAGAACGCAAACTTGAAAATACCCTCAAAAGCTCTCAGAAGTAAGCCCGTAAATATTATTTTTCGGGTTCTTTCCAGGCATCTATTTTTAATATCTTTGCTAAACTTCCAATAGCGGGCGCTGAATAAATATTTTTTATTTAAACTGGCAAAAGAACTACCACCCCGACGACCGTCGGTTACCGCCCAAAATGCCGCCCAGTAAACCTCCCAAACCGCCAGAACCCATACTGCCGTAGCCGCGCCGACCGTTTAAGCCCCCCAAAACAGAAAGAATAGATCCCAGGCCACCGCCGCCCATCATACCACCTCCGCGGTAACCACCACCCATCAGGCCGCCACCACCTAATAAGCCGCCCAGCAAACCACCGCCCATTCCACCCATCATGCCCGAACGCCGGTGCCGGCCACCACTCATCATCCGGCTAATAACAATGGGGGCTAATATTCCCAACATACCTTGCACCATTTGCGGCGAAATACCAGCATTCTTAAACATATCGCCAAAACCACTTTTATTTACAAACGCCGGCGAGGTGGTATCTTCGCCGTGCTGCTGGGCATCGTTGGCTTTGTTTACAAACTGATCGAGTACGCTAAACTGCTTTTGGTTAATGTCCAGGTATTGCGCCATTTGCTGTATTCGCTGTTGCTCCTCGGGGGTATATTGCCCGTCGGCTTTGGCAAAACTGATAATATCGGTAATAAACGAAAAGCGCAACTGACTTTTTTTGAGTACATCTAAACACTTCTCTAAACTAATTTGCGAAGGATTTTTCGCAATCTGAATAATTTCCTGCTGCACATTTTCGGGTAGCTCGGCAGCATCGCCCATTAATGCTAGAAATTCCAGTTCTTCTTCCGAGGCATTCCCGTCGGCCGAGGCAATAGTGGCCAAAGCTGCCAGGTACGCGCCTTTTTCTTCGAGCGAATAATCTTTTAATAAAATTGTGGGTTCTTGTTCCATGGGTACAGATAATATTTTTTGTTACTAACGCAGCAAATGGCTGGCGGGTTAGCTACTTCTGTTCCGAAAAAAGAATGGTTTATACGCGCGGGGTTAGCAGCTTTTTTATTTTTTAGCGTAAACCTGTATCAGCCTAAAAACAATAACCAAGTTTTAATATTACTAAACTAGCTGATCTAAATCATATAACCTTTGGCTTCAATACTTTTAGTTTGCAACAAATTATTGAAAGCAGCGGCAAAAAGTAACATCCGCCCATAAATATTTATAATTTGGCAGCGCAGCCCTAAACCGACTCAATTTTATTTTCTATTCTGATTTAACTGCGCCTTTAAATTAAAACCATTATGAAAATTATATTTTTTAGCGCCAAGCAGTACGATAAGCAATTTTTCCTGCAAGCCAATCAAGCCCATCATTTTGAGCTTAATTTTCAGGAAGTTCATTTAAATACCAAAACCGCCGTACTGGCCCAAGGCCACGATGTGGTTTGTGTTTTTGTAAACGATAGCGTAACCGCCGAGGTGTTGCAAATATTAGCAGAACAAGGCGTTAGATTATTAGCCTTGCGTTGCGCCGGGTTTAATAACGTTGATTTAAAAGCGGCAGAAGCCTTGGGAATTAAAATTGTTCGAGTGCCGGCTTACTCGCCTTATTCGGTGGCCGAACACACCCTTGCCCTAATATTAACGCTCAACCGCAAAACACACCGGGCCTACAACCGCGTTAAGGAAGGCAACTTCTCCCTGAATGGTTTAATGGGTTTTGATTTGCACGGCAAAACCGTAGGCTTAATTGGCTTAGGCAAAATTGGTTTGGTTACAGCCCGTATTCTGAAAGGATTTGGTTGCCGGGTATTGGGGTACGACGTAGAGGAACCCGCCGAAGTAGCAGAAATTGGTATCCAATTTACTTCCTTATCCGAATTATACGCGCAATCCGATATTATTTCGCTGCACTGTCCGCTTACGCCCGAAACCTACCACATTATAAACCCGGTGTCTATTGCCCAAATGAAAAAGGGCGTTATGCTGATTAATACCAGCCGCGGTGCATTAATTGATACCCAAGCCGTTATTCAGGCCCTGAAAAAAGAGCAAATCAGTTATTTGGGATTAGATGTGTACGAAGAGGAAGGAGACTTGTTCTTTGAAGATTTATCCAGCAAAGTTATTCAGGACGATGTTTTTATGCGCCTGCTTTCGTTTAATAACGTGTTAATTACTGGCCACCAGGCCTTTTTTACCAGCAATGCGCTACAAAATATTGCCGACATAACTTTACACAATATTGCCGATTTTAGCGAAGGTAAATTACCCAACCAGGTTACTTGCACCTAAAATCCACATAGCTTTTATAAAATATTACAGAACAGAACGGCCCTAAAGAAGCTAAAAACGACTTAGCCTTTTAAGGGCCGTTTTTTAATCATACCGCCTTTGGTATCTTTTATGCTACTCATTACAATAAAAGCGTGGCGGTCAATTTTTTCTACTTCGGCTTGCAGCCGGGCAATCTCCAGGCGGGTTATAACGGTATACACAATATCTACACTACCCAAATTATTATTGCTTTTGCCGTAGCCGCGCTTACCACTGTAAATAGTTACCCCACGTCTCATTTTTTCGGTGAGCATTATCCTTATCTCGTCGCTGTGCGACGACACAATCGTAACCCCGGTGTATTCTTCTACCCCTTCAATAATAAAATCTACAGTTTTGGAAGCGGATAGGTACGTTAAGATAGAATAAAGGGCTACTTCAATGGTTAATAAGTATGCGGCTACCGAAAATATTACCACATTAAAAATTAAAATAATATCGCCAATGGTTAAACCGGTTTTGCGACTAATGGTAATAGCCAGAATTTCGGTACCATCGAGCACGGCCCCACCCCGCACGGCCAAACCAATGCCGGCTCCCAGGAAAAATCCGCCAAAGGCTGCCACCAAAAGCTTATCGGAAGTAATTACCGGGTATTCTACAAAAACCAGCGCCAGCGCCAGTCCGCAAATAGCCATAATACTTTTTACAGCAAAGGTTTTGCCTATTTGGGTAAACCCCAGTACCAAAAAAGGAATATTGATAATTACAATTAAAACCGGTAAAGGTACTTGGGTAAGGCGCGTCGTTAACAGCGATATACCAGTAACCCCACCATCGATAAAAGAATTGGGTAACAAAAAGCTTTTTAAGCCAAAACCTGCCGAAATAATGCCTAAAAAAATAGCCGTTAAATCTTTAACCAGGTGCCAAACAGTTACCTTAAACTTTAAAAATTCTTTGGCCCGCCCGTACTGACTTACTTCGGCCGGATAATTTTCCTGCCGAATTTTATTTAAAATAAATTGCCGGATAGACGTATTCATTTTGCGAAAAAGTTTTGGAAAGAATGGACTATCCGGCAAATATTATTTTAAAATATCAAACTTTTTTAAGCCGATTTAACGGCATTTTGACGCAACATAAAATCGATAATTACCAGCGCCGCCATGGCATCTACAATTGGTACGGCCCGCGGCAAAACACACGGGTCGTGCCGGCCCCGGCCTTCGAGCGTAATGGTTTCGCCGCTGTCGTTAATACTGGTTTGCGGTTGTAAAATGGTAGCCACTGGCTTAAAGGCCACTTTAAAATAAATATCTTCGCCGTTAGAAATACCGCCTTGTATGCCGCCCGAGTAATTGGTACGGGTTCTTACCCGGCCATTTTCATCGGTGTAAAATTCGTCGTTGTGCTGCGAACCAAACATCTGGCTACCCGCAAAGCCGCTACCGTATTCAAAACCTTTTACGGCGTTTATACTCAGCATGGCTTTGCCCAATTCGGCGTGCAATTTATCAAAAGCGGGTTCGCCTAAACCAACCGGTACCCCTTTTATAACGCAGGTAATAATACCCCCTACGGTATCGCGGCTTTTGCGGGTTTCTTCTACCAGTTTAATCATGGCTTCAGCGGTAGTTGGCTCGGGGCACCGGATTTTATTGCTGTCGATTAAGCTTAAATCTAATTGCTCGTACGTTTGCTGCAATTGAATAGGTCCAACTGCCGATACATAGGAAGCAATCTGAATATTATGCTTTTTCAAAAATTTATTTGCAATGGCGCCAGCCGCCACCCGGGCCAGCGTTTCGCGCGCCGAACTCCGGCCACCGCCCCGGTGATCGCGCAGTCCGTATTTAGTAGTGTACGTATAATCGGCGTGCGAGGGCCGGAAAGCGTGCTCCAGGTGCGAGTAATCTTTACCGGCTTGGTTTTTATTATTCACCATCATGGCAATGGGCGTGCCGGTGGTTTTGTTCTCGTAAATACCCGACAAAATACTTATTTCGTCTTCTTCTTTCCGTTGGGTGGTAATATTTGATTGGCCAGGCCGGCGCCGGTCTAATTCTTTTTGTATTTCTTCGGCGGTTATTTCTAAACCAGCCGGACAACCATCAACCACTACCCCCACCGATAACCCGTGCGATTCGCCAAAGGTAGAAATCCGGAAAAGTTTACCGTATATATTGCTCAACTTACTTCTTCTTATAAAACAAAAACAATGAAACGCAAATTAAGAACAAAATGACCACATTCGAATAAAATTTTATTTCATCAAACTGGTTCAGGCTTACCAAAGTGTTTTCTTCTTCCTGAATCAGTTTATAAAAAGGGTCCGTTGTTTCGGGTTTATGTACGGCTATATCTTTTGCTGCGCCGCTTACCCGTAAAGTTACCGCCGATTGTAGCGTATCGTACCGCTGGGTACCGGTATTAAAATAAACAAGCCGGAATATTTTATTTAACGGGTATTCGCCGGCGGTTTTTGCCAGCAGTACGTACCGGAAGCCTTTGGTTCCTTCTACCAACCCGGCTGTAATGGCTCGTTTTAAAATAATTTCGGGCGGGTAAACTTCTAAACCAGCTACTGGTAATATTTCGGGCGGATTTAAAGCCCCCAGGTTACCCTGGCCTACCACATTAAACCGGTAAGTTACACTTTGGCCGGTTTTTAAAGCAATACGTTCAATCGCCTCCTGCAAACGGTACTGGCCTACCGGCACGGTCTCGCGCAATGGGTGCGGCGGCAACGCTTTAACCAATATTCGTTTGGCTTTGGAGGCAAAAGTTATTAACTCCGGAACAGCATTCGTCGGCACAGGTCCGGCGTATGATTCAGGTACCAACCGGCGGCTCATGTTTAAGGAAACCGGGTTAAACACCACGGGATTGGTATTTAGCGGATAAAAAACCCGGCGGTAAAGATTATATTTCAGGAAAATCCTATCGGCAATGGTAATGGTATCGGGTTTTATTTCGGTTGAGGTTTCTACGGCTTCTTCCCAGGCATCTTTTTGCCGTAGTTGTTTTACCAATTCCGGAAATTGCAATCCAAAATTATAAAAGTCCAGGGTTTCCTGCTCGCCTTCGGCCAGGTAAAATGCCAGCCGCAGGTAAAAACCTTCGCCTACGTAAACCTCGTTCCTATCGGCTTCTACCGACAAAAACGATTGGGTTTTAAAAGGCATTGTTGGGATAGCTCTGGGTAAGGGATCTTCCGGATTGGCTGCTATCTCGGGCTCATCGGGCTCGGTAAGCATGGGCTCAATGGTAATAACAGTACCCCGCGAAGCAATATTTTTGCCATTAACTACTATCGTAAACGGTTTTAAGGTGAATTTACCTTCCTGGTAAGCCGCATAATTTTGCGTAATGGTTTGCTCAATAATTTTTTTGCGGCCTATGCCAATCTGGGCAGCAGTATTTGTCCGGGAGCTTTTCTTAAACCCTTCTATTTCCGGAAAATCGCCGTAAGTCTGTAAAGGCTGGTTGCGCAATTTAAGCGAGATGGTAAAATATTCGTTAATAGGTAAGCGATTGGGGCCCAATTCTATTGTAGCTTGCTGGGCATAAGCCAACTGCCCGGTACTTCCCAGGCAAGCCACGTGCAGCAGCAATATTAATAGCTTAAATCTTTTTATTAAAACGGTCAAGCCTTGTTTCTTTTTATTTTCGCAGTTCTATAACCCAATTGGCTCTTTTTTATTTTGTGGCTCCGTCCGGTTTTAAATAAACTAACCACCCCAACTTTGTTTTCTCTCCTCTAAGTACAATTCTAGCCAGCTACAGGCTTATATTCTTTTATGGGGCTCTGCCGATAAATATTTGGTTTAAGCCACTATGGTTGGTAGTGGCTTTAGGTTTAGCCAGCTAAATTTCTTTAAATATTTAAGGCAGTACGCTAAAAAGTATGCAATTAAAATACCTGCCGGTTGCTATTCTTTCTAATAATGCTCAAAATAAGTTTAAAACCAGCAATTCTGCTAAATTATTTCAAACTACCAAAATCCGGCTAGTTAAACCACCTCGTAGGTTAGAGCGCAGTCAGCAATTACCCGATTTGCTAATTTATTTTTTAACCGGTAGTCCGGCTGCAAAAATATTCACTTAAAATTTTATATCATGAGAAAACTATGGAATCCGCAGGAAAATGGCGCCGGATTGACGAAAACCATTACCAGCCCGGTGGGCAGAAGATCTTTTCTTAAATATGCTGGTGCCGGAGCGGCCCTCACTACCTTGATTCTGACCGGTTGCAACGACGATGATGATAACGGTATGAATAATAATACGGATGGGGTAAACCTGGGCTCCAGCGATGTGGGGGTATTAAATTACGCGTATGCGCTCGAACAATTAGAAGCTGCTTTTTATACTACCGTAGTGGCTTCGGCTACCTTTAATACCACTTTCCCCAATGCTACAGAACGGGCCGTATTAACCGATATTCGTGACCACGAAGTAGCACACCGCGAGTTCTTTAAAGCCGCTATTACTGCTGCTGCTCCCAACGCTATTATTCCGGGCTTAACGCCCGATTTCTCAACAATTAATTTTAACGATCGGGCCGCCGTATTAGGAGCCGCCAAAACTTTTGAAGATTTAGGCGTAGCCGCTTATAACGGTGCGGGCAAATTACTTACCAGTGCTACTTTTTTAACCTTGGCCGGCAAAATTGTATCGGTAGAGGCCCGGCATGCAGCCGAAATACGCGACATGATAGAAAACGGCACCTTTGCGAGCGGTGCGGCCGGTATTACTGCGGGCAATTTAATTGATGCGCAAGGCCGCGACCAAGCCCTGCCTCCAACCGTAGTATTGGCCGCCGCCCAGAAATATATTAAAGAGAAAATAGACGCCAGTAATTTACCCAAGGATTAATTATTAAACAGGAGAACTAACCATGAATATTTATAATTTATTAACCGAAATCGAGAAAGCTGATCCGGAAGTTTACGCGCGCTTAGATTCGCGCCGGAGCGTATTTAAACACTTTGGCGGATTTGGCAAAAAATTAGCCGCTGCTGCCGTACCGCTGGCTTTCGGCGCGATGTTAAACAAAGCTTACGGGCAAACTGCTACCCGCTCGGTAGTAGATGTGTTGCAGTTTGCATTATTGCTCGAAAACCTGGAAGCTGAATTTTACAAACAAGCCGCGGCTACCAGTTTATTCCCAACCGCAGCTGCCAAAACGGCTTTTGAAACCATCCGGGACCACGAAGTTGCCCACGTGGCTTTTTTACGAACCACCATTAGCGGAGCCAATGCTACCCCTACCAACTATACAGCAAACAGTTTTGATTTTAGTGCCAAAGGCAATTTAACAAATACCTTTACCAACTATGGCACCATGCTGGCCGTAGCGCAAGCCTTTGAAGATACCGGCGTAAGGGCCTACAAAGGTCAGGCGCAATTTCTCATTAGCAACAACGATGTGTTACAGGCCGCTTTACAAATTCACTCAGTAGAAGCGCGCCATGCGGCCCACATCCGGCGGATGCGCCGTGATATGGCCAGCAGTCCGGCCGCCCAAAAACCCTGGATAACGATGAAAGATCGCGGCGGCTTACCTGCCTTTACACAAGGAATTTATGAAGGCGAAGAAGTAACTATGCAGGCCGGCGTAAATATTGCCACGGGTTCAGTTTCGGCCAATGCCGCCTCCGAAGCTTTTGATGAACCTTTAGATACCGCGGCGGTTACGGCCATTGTAACACCTTTCTTAAAATAATTTTAAAATACTTTTACAAAACAAAAGGCCGGGATTTCCGGCCTTTTGTTTTGTAACCTACTTAGCTTAAATCAGCTACCTATAATTTTCATATCCCAATATTTTTTTATATCTTACACACGCTCTCCCACCGCAGTTTGGTAGACTTTCTTTTACTAACTGAAAGCGATGAATTACGTATACTAAATAAGTATTTTTTACAATTTAAAATTAGTATAATAAAATGCTAGAGTATGTAAAAACCATTCTTGTTAAAGTTAGTTTCGATGTTAGATTATTTGAAAAAGAGTTGCGTAAAGCACTCAAAATGCTAGCCAAGCAAGAGCTGGTGCTACTGCGGGCCTGGTGTTACGAGCAATTCTCGGGCATTTACCGGCCAATAATTAAGCGGGTTTTTTCTAAAGCCGCGTTTTAAGTTTATTATTTTTCTTCCACAAAATTAATATTGCGTAATAGGCCGTTAAACCCCGTTCGTTTAACGGCCGATTTACGAAACACCTCCCTAAATACCTCTTCCGTCAGGTCTCGCCAATCGTTGCGGGTAAGCTGCTGCAGCTCGGGGTTTATCTTAAATGCTGGTTCGTGGTGGGGCTTAGCAAACCGGTTCCAAGGGCAAACATCCTGGCAAATATCACAACCAAACACCCAATTGCCAAATTTGCCGTTTACCTCCGTAGGTATTTTATCTTTCAGCTCAATGGTAAAGTAAGAAATACATTTGCTGCCATCTACCACGTAAGGCTCCGTTATGGCATTTGTAGGGCAGGCATCCATGCATTTGGTACAGGTGCCGCAGTAATCTTTTATGGGTCCGTCGTATTCTAATTCCAGGTCAATAATCAGCTCCGCAATAAAGTAAAAGCTACCTACCTGCGGGGTAATTAAATTACTGTTTTTGCCAATCCAACCCAAGCCGCTTTTTTTGGCCCAGGCTTTATCCAGCACCGGAGCCGAATCTACAAACGCCCGGCCATCTACTTCGCCTATCGTTTCCCGGATATAAGCCAGCAACAATTTAAGTTTATCTTTTATTACCAAGTGATAATCCTGGCCGTAGGCGTATTTTGAAATTTGGTATTGGTTTTCGGGCAGCGGTTCGGGTGGGTAATAATTGAGCAGCAGCGACACCACCGATTTGGCTCCTGGCACCAACAACCGCGGGTCCAAACGTTTATCGAAATGGTTTTCCATGTAATGCATTTGGCCGTGCATTTGTTTGTTCAACCAGTTCTCTAATCGTGGTGCTTCTTCTTCCAGAAATTCGGCTTTGGATATGCCGCAATACATAAACCCCAGTTCCAGGGCTTTTTGCTTAATAAAGGCGGTATATTGCTGCTGGTGGTTCAAAGAATTAATTTATTATTTCTGCTGAAACAAAAGTAAAGGAAAATAAATCCGGGTGAGTTGTAAATATTCTTATGTCCGGTAAAAATAAATGCCATGTAGTTTTATACATGGCATTTTGTACCTTACTCTAAATCCCTCTCTTAAAGGCCTATCATTAGGACACAAATATAAAATAGCTCATTTCCTGTAAGAACTACGGCTTTTTCCCGACATTCCCAGAGGGAATCTTCTGGGTAGAAAGCAATACAGGCGATTTATTGTAAAGCTTAATTACCTGCTTTACTTCCCTAATCAGAAGATTCTTAACAAATGACTAAGGGTAAGTTATTTATCCTAATCGTAGCTTCTAAAGACGAGGAACTGGAGTTATTTTATCTGATAAAGCACATAAAATTATTACCCTCTCCTAAAAGCAAAACTTTTAAAATAAGCGTTACCGGGGCTCCTCTTCTCCTTGAGGAAAAGGGGGCTGGGGCACCTACATAGAAGTATCGAATAACGTTCCGATTTTTTGTGGCGGAATTTTACCTAAGTGTACGTAAGCCAATTCGGTAGCTTCGCGGCCGCGCGAGGTTCGTTTAATATAACCTTCCTGAATCAGGAACGGCTCATACACTTCTTCTATGGTTTCGGACTCTTCGCCGCAAGCAGTAGCAATGGTAGATAAACCCACCGGACCACCTTTAAATTTATCGATAATGGTGTTCAGAATACGGTTGTCCATTTCGTCTAAACCGTTGTGATCTACATCCAGGGCATTCAGGGCAAATTGGGCAATATCTACGGTAATGGTGCCATTGCCTTTAATCTGGGCGAAATCGCGGGTACGGCGCAATAAATTATTGGCAATCCGGGGCGTACCGCGGCTCCGTCGGGCAATCTCAAAAGCAGCATCGTCGTGAATAGGCGAAGCCAGAATGGCCGCCGACCTTTGTACAATGGTGGTAAGTAAAGCCGAATCGTAATATTCTAAGCGGGAGTTAATGCTAAACCTCGCCCGCAATGGTGAGGTTAACAAACCGGAACGGGTAGTTGCCCCAATTAAGGTAAATGGGTTTAGGCTGATTTGTACCGTACGGGCATTCGGACCAGAATCGAGCATAATATCGATTTTATAGTCCTCCATGGCCGAGTACAAATATTCTTCTACAATTGGGTTCAGCCGGTGAATTTCGTCAATAAACAAAACATCGTTTTGCTCCAGATTGGTAAGTAAACCCGCCAAATCGCTGGGCTTGTCCAGCACTGGGCCCGAGGTCATTTTAATATTGGCATCCAGCTCGGAGGCAATAATATGCGACAGCGTGGTTTTACCTAAACCCGGAGGGCCGTGCAGCAACACATGGTCCAGGGCTTCGCCGCGTCGCCGGGCCGCCTGCACAAATATTTTTAAGTTCTCCACGATTTTGTCCTGGCCGGTAAAATCCCGGAAGCTGAGCGGGCGCAGCGCCTTATCAATTTCCTTCTCGGCCGGCGACATGGATTCGTCAGAACCAGTTAGATATTCTTCACGCATAAATTAGCTTAAAAAGTATTTTGTAATTGGTAGTATAAAGTTAACACTTTTGGCTAACAAAACGCTCCCGGAGCTAGGCTTAATTATATATTTTTGCCATTATTTTTATTATAAAGGCCTTTTTACTAATATAATTAGCTTTCATTACTACTTCTTTATTCAGGATAAATTAAGAACTCATTTTTACGCCTATACTTTCCGGGGGCCGCGTTAAAAAATTTGATAGTGCATAAAAAAGGCTGCTTCAGGGCAGCCTAAAATATTGCCAGAGGTACCTTTCAGTTCTCCGGCGATTCGTAATGTGCTAAATAAATAGATTCTAACTTACCGGATTTAAAATTTAGCATTACCAAATCCCACTTGCGCTCTTCTAATTTAAAACTAAAATACCACTGCGGTAATTGCCCCATAGTATTATCGTAAGCTTTAGATACGTATTTTGTCAGGAGCATTATTTCGCCAAAAGTTTTAGCATACTGGGGCTTGGTCTTAATGCGCGACAGCTTATCAAAAATCAGGTTAACTGGGTCGTTTACCTGGATCGGGTTAACGTTAGTTGCCCCTTCTGGCCATTTTTGTAACTTTTTGCCTTCGTTCGTAAAAATGCTATTAACCTTATCTGCTTCAAAACTAATCTGGATGCCAGCGTGCCTGGCCTGCGGGTCGGTTAAATATACATTGTGGTAAAGCGGTAATTTATCGCGCAGTTGGTTTAAATCGGTATAAGTATTCGAAACCAGGTTTAAGTAGCTAATGCCAGTCGGTAAATTAAAGTTTTGCAAAACCTCGTAAGTCTCGGCGGCCGATGCACCAATGGTTAATCCTAAGTAATTGCCGGTCCGGATGGTATCATAGCCCAATAGTTTATTTGGTACTGGTTCAATAATTAAAGTTTTGTCTGGGCCTACTAAATTTTTCTCACAGGCTGATAAAAAACAAATAAATACGGCTAAAAACAGGTAAATACTTTTTTGCATGCTCCGGATTACTTTAGGTCTGGGTTAAGTTAGTACATGAAAATGACCCGCGGAACCCGATTATGGTTGCAAGCAGCAAAAATTATTTAAAAGCTTGAATACCGGTTATGTCGGCGCCGGTTATGAGTAGATGAATGTCGTGGGTGCCTTCGTAGGTAATCACCGATTCCAGGTTCATCATGTGGCGCATAATGGGGTACTCGCCGGTTATGCCCATGCCGCCATGAATCTGGCGGGCTTCGCGGGCCACGTGCAAAGCCATATCTACGCTGTTGCGCTTGGCCATAGAAATTTGCTGCGTAGTGGCTTTACCTTCGTTTTTGAGTACGCCCAATCGCCAGGCCATTAACTGGGCTTTGGTAATTTCGGTAAGCATTTCGGCCAGCTTTTTCTGGATTAACTGAAAAGAAGCAATGGGCTTATCGAACTGAATGCGCTGCAGGGCATAGGTACGCGCCGACTCATAACAATCAATAGCAGCACCAATGGCACCCCAGGCAATACCGTACCGTGCCGAATCGAGGCAACTCAGCGGTCCGCGTAAGCCATCTACGTTCGGCAAAATATTTTCTTTCGGCACTTTTACGTCTTCAAAAACCAGTTCGCCGGTGGTGCTGGCGCGTAAGCTCCATTTGTTATGGATTTCGGGCGTGCTGAAACCTTCCATGCCTCGCTCTACAATTAATCCTTTAATGCGGCCTTCTTCGTTCTTGGCCCACACTACCGCTAAATCGCACTCCGGTGAATTGGAAATCCACATTTTGGCACCGTTGAGCAAATAATGGTCGCCGCGATCTTTTATATTGGTCAGCATACCGGCGGGGTTCGAGCCAAAATCGGGTTCGGTCAGGCCGAAACACCCGAGCAGTTCGCCGCTAGCCAGTTTGGGCAAATATTTTAGCCGTTGCTCTTCGGAACCGTACTGGTAAATGGGGAACATAACCAGCGAACCCTGCACCGAAGCCGTAGACCGCATACCCGAATCGCCGCGTTCAATTTCCTGCATAATAATACCGTAGGCAATATAATCCAGGCCACCGCCGCCGTATTCCTCGGGTATGGTAGGGCCAAAAGCGCCTACTTCGCCAAATTTTTGCACAATCTCTTTCGGGAAATAAGCTTCCTGCGCCCAGCGCTCAATATTGGGCGAAATTTCTCGCCGCACAAAATCCCGGATAGTTTGCCGGACCAGTTGGTGCTCTTCGGTTAATAAATCATCAATATTAAAATAATCGACGGTGCCGGAGGTATCTGTTGCCATAATATTGCGGAATTACGCAGCGTTTAATTTACTGCGGTGGTGTATTTAAATAATTACTCCCTTTATAAAGTAAACGTTTAAATATATCCTTTTCGTCCGTGGTACAAAAAAAGAGAGCTCCCGCGGGAGCTCTCTTTTGGCAAAAATATTTTAAAGTATTCGTTAAAAACGCAGCCCCAGCGTGAGCAGGAAATTACGCGTAGCCTGCGGAAAATAATAGTTGTAATCGTAGCGGGCAGCATCGCCGGAATATTGCTCACTAAAGGTATAGCCGTTGGCTTCGTACTTGCGGTTAAATAAGTTGTTCAATAAAAGAGAAATTTCCATTTCGCGCATAAAACCTGGATGCAGAATATACCGCAAGCGTAAATCAGCTACATTATAACCGTTTATTTTCCGGTTTTCGCTGGCCGTGTTGTCTAAATATTGCTTGCTTACGGTTTTGTAAATTAGGGCCGCTTTTAAGCCCCGCAGCGGCTGTACTTCCAGTTTATGCGTGGATACAAAGTTCGGCGAAAAAGAAATATCGGTTTCGGCGTAATCGGTTTGTACGGTGCCTTCAGGGTTATAATCTTCGTCGTAGATGTATACCGTCTCGGTGTAGTTGCGGATTTTATTCCGGCTTAAAGCTACCGAACTGCTCAGGTCGGCCACGTTCCGGAAGTTGAGCACACCCGCAATTTCCAGGCCGGTGCGGTAGCTGTCTTTGATATTGGTACGCAACGGCGAACCCACATCGTTTAGCTGACCGGTTAATACCAACTGGTTTTTATAATCCATGAAGTAATAATTGGCATCTAAGGTATAGCCCAGGGTACGGCCGGTTTGCTGCGGATTGGCGCTGCGTAAGCGGTAACCCACTTCCAGGTTTTGCATGTGCTCGGCTTGTGGCGCACTGGTTTCCGGCCGATCAATAAAATCGCTGCGGACCGGTTCGCGGTTACCCACCGCATAAGAGGCATACAGGGTTTGGTTATCGGTTAAAGAATAAGTAATACCGGCTTTGGGATTAAAGAAATTAAAATCGGCTTGTAAGGTAACATCGCGGCGGTCGTCGTCGGTGCCCGCAATCTCATAATTAATGGTGCGGTACTGCAAATCGGCGAACAAACCTACTCTTTGGCTGAGTTGGTAATTTACTTTGCCGTAAATATTAAAATCGGTTTTTAGGGCATTGCCTTCGTAGTAGCGCTGCCGGATATTGCTATTAGAGGCAAAACGGGCCCAGATAACTTCGCCAAAATGGTCGCCATCGTACTGGTTCCAGGCACCGCCCAAAGTAGCCGTAAAGCGATTGTTTTCAGGACTATAATTTAACGCGTAGGTTACCCCATAAAAATAATTATCGAGCCACTTCCTACGGATTAGGTCGGTGCGGCTTATGGTGGTATCGCCCAAAACTACCGCCGGAAGGTTGTAATTCGAGAGCCGTTGGTTTTCCCGGAATTGTTCGTAATAGCCACGGCCCCGCGTTAGGTGGAAAGCGCCGCCTAAATCCAGGTTTTTGCCCAAACTTTTAGAATAATGTAATTGGTAATGGTCTTGCTGGTAATTATCGGTTTCGTTGTCGTAGGTAAGGGAATTGTAGGTGCGGTCGGTTTTTAGTTTATCTTCGGGTACCCCGTTCCAGGCCTGGTAAGTTTGCTCCTGCCCCGAGAACGTTACAAACCGCAACATACCCGTTTTGCCTAAATAACCCGCCGAAAAGTAGTAAGATTTAAGCTTGGAAAAAGCCCGGTCGATGTAGCCGTCGGAAGAAATTTTGGACAAGCGGCCATCAAACGTAAATTTATCTTTAATTAAACCGGTACCAAAATTTACGGTGTGGCGCCAGGTATTAAAAGAGCCGTAGGTATTTAGCGCTTCGGCGTAAGCTTCCTGGTTAAAACCCAAAGTTCGGATGTTGAGGCTGGCGCCAAAAGCAGCCGCTCCGTTGGTAGAGGTACCTACCCCCCGCTGCACCTGAATATCCTGAATAGACGAAGCCAAATCCGGCATATTCACGAAAAACGCCCCGTGCGACTCGGCATCGTTTACAGGAATACCGTTTACGGTTACGTTAATGCGGGTAATATCGGAACCCCGGATCCGGATTCCCGTGTAGCCTACCCCGGCACCGGCATCGGAATTAACCACCACCGAAGGGGTTTGCTCGAGTAAGTACGGCAAATCCTGGCCAAAATTACGCTCTTGTATTTGGGCTTTGGTTACGTTGGTAAAAGTAGTGCCGGTTTTTTCGTTGGCCCGCGTAGCCGATACAATTACTTCTTCGGTGCGGTAACTGGTAGCCGTTAGTGCTACATCCAAAGTAATATTGCCGTTTACGGTTACGGTTCTTTTATCGGTTACAAAACCCACGTACGATACACTAAACGGCTGCGCGCCGGCGGTTACATTATTTAAAGTGTAATTGCCTTGCGCATCGCTGGTAGTACCCGCGCGGCCTATTACCACGGTAGCGCCAATTAAAGGTTTCTGAGAGCCGGCTTCGGTAATTTTACCACTTACGGTAAACTGGGCAAAAGCCACAATGGGGCTAGCTAAAATAAGCCAAAGTAAAAGTAATTTTTTCATCCTGCTGAAAGGTTCTAAATAAATTAATTTAGCGCAGGCATGCCTTACCCGAAGGTTGCAGAAAAGAATTAACCGTTTTCCCTTCGCCGGCATTACCCGGATCAGGTTCAATGGGTATGATCTCAGCCCGTTATATTAAGGCACCCCTAAACTGAAGGCAAAGGTAAAAGGCTACGGCAACTATCAAAAATTATAGGCTTTTATTTTTCTGAAAGCCGAAAAAATATACCTAAATAAAATTTCGTTCAGGGTAAAAAATGAAAAACCAAAAGTATTTCCTTTCGTTATTACCTATAGCCCGAGTCATCCAATGGCTATTGCCATCCAATTGATTTTCAACCGCTAAACTTTTATTAGGAATGAATGCCGTATGATTAGCTTACTTTATACTTTCGCCATAATGATGATTTTGGCTTACTTTATGGTAATGCCCAAAAGAAAATTCAAAAGCCCGCCTTCCGAAGGCAACGATGATGATGGCGGCGAACCAATTGGTTATGATTTACCGGACCTGGATTTACCTCCGGGTATAAGTTTACCCATTAATGATTTTGAACCAGATTATAATAAAAAGCCAAGCCGGGTTTTTGTAGATGAGGCAGGTACGTTGGTATATTCGAGTTAAGCCAAATTTTCCTTATTTCCTTTTCCAATAAGTCCGACCAAGCAGTTATAGTTAATATGATTTAAAGTTGAGGTAAAAAATGTACTAAAAAAGGCCGGTGGTTTTCCCAGAAAAACCACCGGCCTTTTTTAATTTACCCGAATAAGATAAGAACAAACAAAAGTAGTATTGGGCACTAATTTTATGATTCCTTCTTTTTGTGCCAGTTCGCCGGTATCGCCCACGCTGCTGGCTATGCCGTGCCAGGGCTCGAGGCAAATAAAGCCAGCCCCGGTTTCTTTTGTCCAGATGCCAAAATATGGAAAGCCTTCAAACTCGAAGCTAATACCGTGACTATGACTAATATTTTTTAGTTCTATTTTTTCGGATATCAACCCTTTAAATACCAGCGCATCCTGCAAAAACAAATCGTAAGACAGCGGCAATATTTGCTCGTTCTGCAGGAGCGGTTCGGTTTGGCCGTTTAGCAAGCCTTGTTCGAGTAAATATTTGTTTTGGGTTTCGGGTTGCGCAAATGCCAGGTAATAATCCGAGAAAGATTCGCCGGGCAGCAATGGGCAGTTGAAGGCCGGGTGCGCCCCAATTGAAAAACACATATCTTCTTCGGCCGGATTGTGTACCTGATAAATAGTTTCCAAGGCGTTACCCATTAAGCGGTAAATAATTTGCAACCGGAACCGAAACGGGTAAATGGCTAAGGTTTGTTCATTGTCGCTTAATTCAAATACCAATTCGGTCTGGGATTGGCTGATGAGCGTAAAATGATGGTCACGGGCAAAACCGTGCTGCGACATGGGGTAAGTTTTGCCGCCGTAGCTAAACTGGTTATCTGGTAATTTACCGACAAACGGAAATAAAACCGGGGCGTGCCGAGGCCAAACTTTCGGGTCGGCTTGCCAAATATATTCCAGGTTTTCCGGCTGTTTTACAAAGCTACAGAGTTCTGCGCCGCTTTCTTTCACGCCCACGCGGCAGGTTTCGTTTTCCAGGTAATGTATCATGTATCTTATAGAATCAGGGTTTAAGATTTATCTTTTCTGCCTCTATTAAAGTAAAATTTAAACGGTTTACGCAGGACTTTTAAATATTGATATTAAAACTGATTTGAATATTTATGCTTCTGCTATCGCCAGCGTCTCGCGGATAAGTTCCTTTAGCCACTAAAGTTTGTGTATTACACAAAATAACCGGTAAGCGTTTGCGCAGCCAAAGGTCGGCTAAAATCGCAGACACGAGGCAGAGCCTCGCGTCAGAAACTGTCAGTAACCTGTAACCAGCGACATTAAAGGGAGCTTTTAACTTCCAAAAAACTTTTTATTAAAAACAGGTAAATACAAAGTGCTAAAGAATATTTTTAATGTGCTGGATGGTATTTTTTCGGCGTTCTGCCTGGGTACCGGAAATCTCCACGAAGGGGAAACCGTATTGCTGAAGTTCTTTTTTGTACCAATCGTAAAAAAATTGCCGCAGGTGTGGGTGCTCGCGTTGCGCATCGGGCTGCCAGGGCAAATCTATGTTCAGGAGCAGATACAAATCAAAATCTTGTTTGGCCAAAGCGTCCAGAATCCAGGTAGGGCAGTAGCCAAAGGCATGCGTAAACCAAATTTTAATAACGAGTAAGTCGGTATCGGCGAATAAAATATTATTTGCGGCGGGTAATGCCTTTTCTAAAGCTGTTACCTGACCATGGGCAATATTTTCAACGTCGGTTGGTGTGTAGCGGTTAGGTAATTCAGCAATATACGTCCGGGCAAACTCCGGAACCCACACCGTGTGGTAATGGGCAGCCAGTAGTTCGGCCAGGGTAGATTTTCCGGTTGATTCGGGACCAGTAACGGCTACTTTTATTACTTCTGCCAATATTAGATTAATATGGTAATTTGTTAATATCTAATTTGCTAATTGAATACCGGTAAAGTCGGAATAGCGAATATCGGCCATTCTATATACCAGGCTTTACAACGAGCATTAAAACGGCTGCGCCGATGTTTATAAAAAAGGTCAGTCGGAAAGTGCAACCGCATTGCTGAGACAAATTTACGGAAATTGTGCCGTTGTGTAAACGCCTAATTTGCTTAGATAAACTTAAACCAATACCCAAACCGCTTTTTTGGTGGTACTACAAGGAATAAAAATCCGATCTTACGCTTCTTTTTTAAATACCGATCCGTATCGGTAACTCTATTATTAACCGGCCGCGGTCGTTTGGGTAGGCAACTAACGCCAAGCATTTTTCGGTTTGCTCCTGCAAAGCCAGTACCGCATTTAAAATAAATTGGGCCAGCTGTTACTTTTCTCTTTAGCTGAAGTTACCCTGAAGTGAAATTTTTATTTTAAGCAGGCAACCATCTGCCTTTAAAAAGTATCTACTTTTATAAACCCGGTAAATTATTCATTCTCAAAAATAGCAAGCCAGCAATCTATTAATTTAAAATATTGATTATCTTTATTTTAATAAAAATACTACCTCAAAAATTACTACTATGAAAAAACTTATCTTTGCCCTGGTTGTAGTAGCCGCCATGCTATCCACTACCTATTTTGCTTTCGCCCAGGACGACAAACAGAAACCTTATCTGACCAAAAATTTTACTTTAAACAACAACGGCTCCCTGGTAACCAAAACTTCGGGTGGTAGCATTAAAGTTACCGGCACGGCGGGCAACCAGGTAAAAGTAGAAATGTTTGTGCGCCCTTCTAACGGGCGTAACCGCAACGAAGCGCCTTCTCTGGAAGCCTTAGCCAAATATACTTTTGATGTACGCCAGGAGGGCAACACCGTTTATGCCGTAGCCGAACGCAAAGAAAAAAACTTTAACTGGGACAACGATGGCCTGAGCGTTTCTTTTGAAATACAAGTACCGGAAAAAATTACCACCAAGTTAAACACCAGCGGCGGTAGCATTAGCCTTACCAATCTTTCTGGCGCGCAGGAAGCTAAAACCAGCGGGGGCAGCATTACGCTTAAAAATGTAAAAGGCGATGCCGTAGCGAATACTTCGGGGGGCAGTATTTCGCTGAACCAATACCAGGGCAACCTCGATGCCCAAACCAGCGGCGGCTCTATACAACTGACCGATGCACGCGGCACGTTAAAAGCCCGCACCAGTGGCGGCAGCATTCAGTTGCAAAAAGTAGCCGGCGACATTGATGCCCGTACCAGCGGCGGCAGCATTCGCGCCGATGTAACGGAGCTTGGTAAATATTTAACCTTACAAACGAGCGGCGGCAGTGTACACGCCACCGTTCCGCCCGGCAAAGG
The DNA here is from genome assembly GCF_057359045.1 of Adhaeribacter sp. Taxonomy (NCBI): domain Bacteria; kingdom Pseudomonadati; phylum Bacteroidota; class Cytophagia; order Cytophagales; family Hymenobacteraceae; genus Adhaeribacter; species Adhaeribacter sp. The sequence continues at coordinate 21,400 of NZ_JBMQUD010000081.1, read as the reverse complement.
ACTTGATTTAGAGTTAACCGGTAACCGGGTAAAAACCGCCCTTACTAACTTTAACGGCAACTCCGAAACCAATCGGGTAAAAGGCAGCGTTAACGGCGGCGGCATTCCGGTAAAAATGAGTACTTCGGGCGGCACCACCGAATTGTCGTACCGGATGTAAATTCTTATAAAAAATTATGCTACCCTAACTCAATTATTTTGGGTTAGGGTATTTTTATATTCCATTATTAAAATATATTTACCTTCGTTTACATACCGGATGTTACACAAAATTTAAATTATAAAAGTAAAACTTGCTGCCGTCATTTAGAAAATCTCTTATTAGCAGATAACCAAAGATTCTTTCTAAATGATGGGTTTGAGAAGTTATAACCATAAATATATTTTAATTTGCTGTGTAATGTTATTTAAATGATTCCCAAAGAATATATGCTGATTACGCTAAAAGATATCGATAAATATTATGCCAGTGGTTTCTCCCGTGCTTATGTGCTCCGCAATATAAACCTGGACGTACAGGAAGGCGAATTTATTTCCATTATGGGACCATCCGGCTCGGGCAAATCTACCTTACTTAATATTATCGGCATGTTGGAAGAGCCCTCGAGCGGTGAATATTTCTTTCTGGACAAACCGGTGCACAAAATCCGGGAGAAAGAACGCACCCAACTGCATAAAAACTACATTGGCTTTGTGTTCCAGAGCTACCACTTAATAGATGAATTAACCGTTTACGAAAACATAGAAACCCCGCTGCTTTACCAGGATGTAAAATCATCGGACCGGAAAGGTATGGTGGCCGAAATGCTGGATAAATTTAACATTGTGGGTAAAAAAGATTTATTTCCAAACCAACTGTCGGGCGGACAGCAGCAATTGGTGGGCATTGCCCGGGCGGTAGTAGCCTCGCCCAAACTTATTTTGGCCGACGAACCGACCGGTAATTTAAATTCAAGGCAAGGCGAAGAAATCATGGAGCTTTTCCAGCGCCTGAACCAGGAAGGCACCACCATTATTCAGGTTACGCACTCCGAAAAAAATGCAACTTACGGCACCCGTATTGTTAACTTACTTGATGGCTCGATGGTAAAAGAATAATTTCTAAACCGCGGCGGGTTGGGTTTACATAGATTTTCTCCATTCCCAAAAACCTTGGGCAGCAATAATCAGGAAAACAAAATACAACCCAGCCGTTAGGTGCGCTTCTTTTTTCCAGTATAAGCCCACGTAAACAATATCTACCAGAAACCAGATAACCCAATTTTCAATCTTTTTACGGGTAAGCAGTATTTGCGCCAGCACACTAAAAGCCGCCAATGTTGAATCGAACCACGGATAAGAGGCATTGGTAAAATGTTGAAAATAAAGTGCCATTAGCCCGCTGGTAACAATACCAATTACCAGCACCAGCCCAATCTGGATTGGTTTAAGCCGCGTAACCGGCAACTCCGTTTTATTTTTACCGCCAAAACGCCATTCGTACCAACCGTATAAATTAGACCCAAAGAAAAATACCTGCAGCCACATATCGGCATATAAATGTATCTGGTAGAAGAAAACAAAATAACAAAATACACTAATTAACGCAATGGGCCAAGTCCAGACGTTTTGCCGGGCCGCCAGCCAAACACATAAAAGCCCGGTTATAGCCCCCACTATTTCGTAATTATTCATTAATTATTTATTGAACGTTGGTTGTTAATTGTTAATGGTTGATTGTTAATCGTCTGATATTAAATAATCTTTGCCACTGCTTACTAATAACTGTTTCCTGAAATGTTGCCCGAAATTACTGTAACCGAACTTAGTAAAAAAATGACCACCGGCGAAGATATTCTATTAGTGGATGTCCGGGAACCAGTGGAGTACGAAATTTGTGCGTTGCCATCGGTTTTAATTCCTTTGTCCGAAATTCCGAAGAACGTAGACAATATTCCCCAGGACAAACCCGTAGTATTGGTTTGTCACCATGGCTTCCGGAGCGCACAAGCCCTGCAGTACCTCCAGCAACGCCACGGATATACCAATTTGCTTAACCTAAAAGGCGGCATTCACGCCTGGGCCGAACAAATAGACCTTACCATGCCAGTATATTAACTTAGTTGTTAGTTGTCAGTGGTTAGCTGTTAGTTTAAAGAAACCACGATACAAACTCCTGAATAACGCTAGCTACAGGCAGATATCGCAGTCGGTGGAGTGAAGACCTTCTAAGATACCGGTGCTTTAGCATTCCGACGAAGGAGGAAAGGAAGATTAGACAGTCTGAACTCACCGACGGGGCCCCGCGGCCAAGAGCTTACTTAGGCTATAACCAACTGTTAGCACCTGTGTATTGCAAGATTGCATCTTGCAAAAGATAAACGCTTAAGTATTCAGTTAGAAAATGAGTTCTTAAAATATCTGCGTTTAGAACATTTGCTAACAAAAAAGCAACATCCTTTATTAACCCAATAGAATATTTTATTTTATTCTTCTAATTCCAAAATTTATAGTAACTTTACACGGCAAATAACAAAACGTATTTGCAATGTCTTCCTCCCAATCCAAGATAATTTTTGAAGCACTTACTTACGACGATGTGCTTCTGTTACCGGCCTACTCCCAAGTTTTACCCCGTAACTGCGACACCTCTACCCCGCTTACCCGTAATATCCGGTTAAATATTCCTTTAATTTCGGCGGCAATGGATACCGTAACTGAAACCGAGCTGGCAATTGCCATGGCCCAGGAAGGTGGAATTGGCATTATTCACAAAAACATGTCGATTAAAAAACAGGCCAATATGGTCAGGAAAGTAAAACGTTCCGAAAGCGGCATGATTCTGGACCCGGTTACCTTAGACGAGCAAGCCGTATTAGGTGATGCCCTGAAGCTGATGCGGGAGTTTAATATTGGCGGCATACCGGTTATTAACGCCGACCGTAAATTAGTAGGCATTATTACCAACCGCGACATCCGGTTTCAGAAAGATAAAACGCAGCCTATTTCGGAAATTATGACCCGCGAAAACCTGATTACCGCCGACAAAAGCATTAGCCTGACTGAGGCCGAAGATATTCTGCAGCAATACCGGATTGAAAAATTACCTATTGTAGATGCTGAAGGTAAACTGGAAGGTTTAATTACTTACAAAGATATTCTGAAAAGAAAAGATCGGCCCAATGCCTGTAAAGACCAGTTTGGCCGTTTGCGCGTAGGTGCTGCCGTTGGTGTTACCGCCGATACTTTAGCCCGTGTAGCGGCCCTGGTAGAAGCCGGCGTAGATGTAATTAGCGTAGATACTGCCCACGGCCACTCGCAAGGCGTACTGGATATGGTAAAGGAAATTAAAAAACAATTTCCTAAAGTAGATTTAATTGCGGGTAACGTAGCTACCGCTGCTGGCGCCAAAGCTTTAGCTGAAGCAGGAGCCGACGGCGTAAAAGTAGGCGTAGGACCTGGCAGTATTTGTACTACTCGAATTATTGCGGGAATCGGGGTACCTCAATTATCGGCCGTAATGGAGGCCGCCAAAGGATTGGAAGGCACCGATGTGCCGGTAATTGCCGATGGCGGTATTAAATTTTCGGGCGATATAGTAAAAGCTATTGGCGGCGGTGCCAGCACCGTGATGATTGGTTCTTTACTGGCTGGTACTGAAGAAGCGCCCGGCGAAATGCTGTTGCTAGAAGGCCGTAAATTTAAGACTTACCGGGGTATGGGCTCTATTGAGGCTATGGAAGATGGATCGAAAGACCGTTATTTCCAGGATGCCGAAGACGATATGAAAAAACTGGTACCGGAAGGTATTGTGGGCCGGGTGCCGTACAAAGGGGCTGTAGCCGAAGTTCTATACCAGTTGGTAGGCGGGGTACGAGCCGGTATGGGCTATTGCGGAGCTGCTACTATTGCTAAACTCCAGGAAGCCCAAATGGTTAAAATAACCGGAGCCGGTTTACGCGAAAGTCACCCGCATGATGTACAAATTATTAGAGAAGCCCCTAACTACAGCCGTTAGAAAAATAGAAATTTTTAAATACTTTTAAACTAATTTTGGTTAAAAGAAGTAGTTTGCTCTGGACAAGGATTAAATTAATGTATTGCTCTGTACTTGGGTTTATACCATTTAAATCTTTTTTATACCAAACTATTTCTTTTTTACCGTTTAGTAGCAGCATTTAACCTAAAAATAAAGAACCACCGGTAATACATGCCAGATCAGATAAAGCTTAAAAAATATTTAATATTTATTGCGGTTTTAAGCTGGGGATTGCTGGTTGGTAATACTTTATTAAATTATTCCCGCATTGGTTCGGCGGTTGCCGAACCCAATGTCCCGCTTTACCTGACCTATATTTTCAAGACCCTTTTTGTATTAGCCGTTTTTCTGTGGCAACGCTTCCGCGTAGACGATTACAAGGGAATTGATTACATGGGCTACCTGTGGAATCTCTTTTTCCGGGCCGGCATAACCGCTTACGCATGTGCGGTTTTATATTTGGGCACCAGCACTTTCGAAAATTATTTTCCGGATCACAAAACATCCCTTCTGGAAATAACCTACGCCATCAACTTTGGTTTTTTTGTTTATTTCATTGCCAAAAGCTTTTACATCTGGCGGCGCCTGATTTTATATCAGAAAACCAAAGCCCTGGAGTTTGAATGGAAATGGTTTGAAATACTGCTTTATGCCACTCTGGTAATTTCGTTCTTTAACCTAGATTACCTAAGCTTTGTATTTATACCGCTACTGGCCCTCATGGCGGTTTATACCTTATTTTTAAGTTTCCACCTTAAATGGGTAGCTTACCTAACGGCCGGTCAAAAGTGGCGCGCTATTTTACTTTTAATTGCTACCCTGGCCAGTTTAGGCATTTTTATACAATATTTATTAAAACCGCACCAGGAGCAAGCGGTTGTAAATAATTATTTGAAAGATCCTTTTATTCTATTAGCAGCACTGTTTGCCACCCTATACCCTGCTTTTTCTTTCCTGGTGGCCCTGTTTAATTTGCCCACCGCCTCAGTTTTTGAACAAAAGCGCTCTGATTTACTTAATTTTCAGCGTTTAACCCAATTAATTCAGCAAGGAGATGACCAGCAGCAGGTGTTTAAAACCTTTTTTGAAAGCGCCATTAAAGCCTCTAATTCTGATGCCGCCTGGCTGGAAATACTAACCGAAGAGGAGGTTGAAGTAACTGAAATTTACGAGATTGAAGAAAAAACCATTATTCAAATCCGGGGAGTAGTAGAAAGCAATATCGTTACCAACCTCGATTATATTAACAATAACCTCGATAACAGCCATTTTAAATCACTAAACCTGCCTTATAAATCTATTTACGTGGCACCTCTAAAATCGGCGCACCGTACTTTTGGCATTTTGTATTTATTGAAGGAACTGGAACAAGGCTTCGATCGCGAAACGGTTAACGTAATCCGGACTTTTGTAAGCCAAACCAATCTCACCATCGAAAACTTACGGTTGGCCGAAGAAGCCATCCAGAACGAACGCTACAAAGAAGAATTAAAAATTGCCAGCACCGTACAGGAAAGCTTAATCCCCAAAACCTTTCCTTCAGACAGTTGGTTTGAGATAAGCTGCTTTTCGCAGGCAGCCAAAGAAGTAGGCGGCGATTTTTATGATTTTCTGCAACTCAGCGAAGGCCGCATTGCCATTATTATCGGCGACGTATCGGGTAAAGGTATTTCGGCGGCTTTTCACATGGCCCAGATGAAAGGTATTTTTCATGGCCTGATGCAAGACGACCTGGAGCCGGTTAAGTTTATGGTTAAGGCCAACAATGCCTTAACGCACTGCCTGGAGCGTACTTCGTTTATTACCAGTTCGCTCTACATTATAGATTATAAACTCAAAGGCTTGTTCTTTGCTCGTGCCGGCCACTGCCACACCCTGTATTACAACTCCATGACCGAAGATACCTTTTACTTTAATACCGAAGGTTTAGGGCTGGGCATTATACGGGATAAAAGCTACGCCAAGCGCATCCATAACATGCACTACGATTATAATCCCGGCGATGTAATGGTTATTTACACCGATGGCATTGTAGAAGCGCGCAACAAAAACCAGGAAGAATACGGCGAGGAACGCCTCCTCGAGATGTTAACCCAAACGTATCACCTCGAAGCCGATGACATAAAATATGCAATTATCAACGATGTAACCGAGTTTAGTCAGGACATGCCTATCCACGACGATCAAACCTTAATCGTAATTAAGTTTAGAAATGTCCAACCAAATTTTTCGTCTTGACGTAATAAAATGGCCATGAAAATAACACAAGAAATCAGAGAAAAAACAATCACCATTAGTTTAGATGGTGAATTAGATGCCAGTTCTTCAGTAATGTTAGACGAAGAATTATCTAAACCAGAAATTATGCTCTTCAACAAGATACTAGTTGATTGTGAGCATCTTAACTACATTTCCTCCGCCGGTTTAGGCGTTTTTATTTCTCACCTGCAGCGTTTCGAAGACGCGCAAATCAAGCTCATTTTTTTCAACATGCAGGAGAAAGTTAAAAACGTTTTCGAAATTCTCGGCCTCGACCTGCTGATGACCATTGTCTCTACCTACGACGAAGCCATGACCGTTGCGAATGAATAACTCTATCCGGATCAGATGCAGCTTAAGTAACTTAAAAGTATTCAGGGAGTTTGTAACGAAGTATCTGAGTGCTTATGCTTTAACCGAGGTTGTTTTAAATCAGATTATTTTGGCTGTAGATGAAATTACAGCCAATTTAATTATTCATGCGAATAACGAAGACGAAAACAAATTTGTAAAGCTCACCATTTTACAGGTTGGCGAATGCTTTCTTTTTGAATTATCGGACAATGGAAGACCCTTTGACCAGGGCAAGTACAAGCTACCCGATATGAAGAAAAAAATTGCCGACAAAGAAGCGGGAGGCTGGGGTTTGGTTTTGGTTAAGCGAATTATGGATAAGGTAGAATTTACGACCCAAGACAACCACAATGTTTGCCGTTTATACAAAAATGTAGGCAAAATTCAGGCGGTTAAAGTTCCGGCAAAAGCCAGTCGTTAAATCTTAAGCCCGTGCTTCTGAAAAAATAATACCCTAGATTTATTTATTCCTTGGTTTATTTAAACCAAAAGCATGGAGTAAAAGCCAATTTATTGCCAGTTAGCTTTGCTGCGGTACTGCTACTTAACTGCGTGCCCTAGAAATTACCGGTAGCTTAGGTTTTGTGCCCGGTTTTTCACCGGCAAGAGATAATTAATTACAGCTACTCCCAACTTCTTTCCTTATCATCGCCTGCTATTTAATTCTTTATCTCTCTAAAATTTACCGTTTCGGGTAAAAACAACTGCACATTCTTTTAAATAATATTTTAACTCTAAATTTTTCGTTATCTTAGCCTGATTAAGCTAAAAAATTAAAACTTACAGTTTATTAAGTAACGGGGTAGAGTTATCTGCAGGTGTTTACGGCGTTAATTTACACCTCTTTACCCGGTATATTTTCCTTTTTATGCGTAAAAGCTTTTTTTATTTTGGCGCTGCGGCGTTGCTCTTAACCGGTTGCAAAACTTCTCAACCTTCGGCCACAAAAGAACCAGTATTAGAAACCCTGGGCAGTAAACCGGTTTATACTTCGGAGTTTGAATATGTTTATAATAAAAACAACGGTTCGGCCGAGAATGCCTACTCACGCGCCAGCTTACAGGAATACCTGGATCTTTATACCAACTTTAAGTTAAAAGTGATGGATGCCGAAAGCCGCGGTCTGGATACCACCACCGCTTTCCGGCTGGAGTTAGACGGTTACAAACAACAACTGGCGCAACCCTACTTAACCGAAAAAAGTGTTACTGATAAACTCATCCGGGAAGCCTACGACCGGATGCAAAAAGAGATAAACGCCGCGCATATTCTGATAAATGTCGCGCCTGATGCCGACCCGAAAGATACCTTGGCGGCTTACAACCGCATAGTCGAATTACGTAAACGGGTGCAGGCCGGCGAAGATTTTTCTAAACTGGCATCTACTTATTCCGAAGATCCATCGGCCAAAGAGAACAATGGTCAGTTAGGGTATTTTACGGCGTTGCAAATGGTTTACCCTTTTGAGGATGCTGCTTACCGGACACCAGCCGGTCAGTTATCGAACCCCATCCGGACCAAATACGGCTACCACTTAATTAAAGTAAACGAGGTGCGTCCGGCCCAAGGCGAAATAAAAGTATCGCATATTATGGTGCGCACCACGCCCGGTATGCCCAAAGCCGATTCAGTAGCAGCCAAGAAAAAGATTGACGAAATATATACCCGCGTTGCCCGGCGCGAAAATTGGGACCGTCTGGTATCGCAGTTTTCTGAAGATGTAAACTCTTCGCAAAATGGCGGCGAATTGCCTTGGTTTGGCACGGGCCGCATGATTTCTAGTTTTGAAGAAGCCGCATTTAAACTTACCAAACCCGGCGAAATAGCCAAACCTATTCATACGCCCTACGGTTGGCACATTATTAAATTAATTGAACGTCGCAGCCTGCCGCCTTACGAAGACATGGAAACCTCGTTGCGCAACCGCGTAGCCAAAGATTCGCGTTCCGAACTAAATAAAGCGGCCTTTTTAAAGCGCATTAAAGGCGAAAACAATTTTGTAGAAAATGCGACGGCCAAGCAATATATATTTACCAAAGCCGATGCTGGCCTCACGCAAGGTTCCTGGAAAAACAGCTTCCCCGAAAAGGAAACCAATGCTGCCCTATTTACCATAAAAGACCAGCGCTACACCATTAAAGATTTTTTTACTTACATCGAGCACAGCCAAAAGCCCCGGCCCAATACCTCGGCGGCACATGCCATACAACTATTGTATGATAATTTTGTAGAAAACAGCTTGCTTTCTTACGAAAAAGCCAACCTCGAAAACAAACACTTGGATTACAAAATGCTCGTTCAGGAATACCGCGACGGTATTTTGCTTTTCCAGTTAATGGACGAGAAAGTTTGGTCTAAAGCCATTGCCGATACGGTAGGCCTGCAAAACTTTTTCCAAAACAACCGCGGCAATTACAAGTGGGATACCCGGGCCGAAGCCACTATTTTAAGTGCTACCAACAAAGATTTACTTACCCGTGCGCAAAATTTAATGCAAACCGGCCGGTTCGAAGTAAAGAAAAACAAACCAGCCCCGGTATTATTTGCGGCTAATAGTGCTCAATTGCCCACTAAGGCCCCAACCCAACTCGACGAACTGGCTAATCGCTTAATCGCTGATCCTAAGTTAACCTTAACCATAACCGGGCAAGCCGACGCCAAAGAAACCAGCCGGGCAAGCCTGGCCCAACGCCGGACTACTGCAGTAAATAATTACCTGCTTCAGAAAGGCGTAGCACCTAACCAATTAACCCAAAGCAGCCCAACAGCCAAAACCGGTATAAGGGGCACGCGCCTGGATTTATACTCCAGCGATGTTAAAGTTTTAGAGCAAACCTTAAACGAAAACAACCCTTTAGCCTTACAGGTTACCAGTAAACGCTTTGTAAAAGGCGAAAACAAAATATTAGATGGTATAAACTGGCAGGAAGGCACTACTACTTTAGAAAAAGATGGCCGGGTATATCTGATTCAGATAACCAAAATATTGCCGCCCGGCTATAAAAATCTGAATGAGACCCGGGGTGTAGCCACCTCCGACTACCAGAACTACCTGGAAAAACAATGGATTAATGAACTGCGCCAGCGGTTCCCGGTAGTTGTAAACCAAGCCGAATTTGATAAACTGGTAAAGAATTAAATTTTAGCTAATTATTTAAACGCTGCCAGTGGGCAGCGTTTTTTATTTAAGGCCAAATTTTAGATTATTTTAAATCTTTATTCGCAAACAAACTTGTCAAAATTTATCAGCCTAAAGGCTAGCTAAAAACAAAAGCATAATTTACAATTGGTAAATTTAAATTTGTGCTATAAATTAGGTAATTTTGTTTTTAAATTAAATAAAATTTTCCTGTATCAGAACCGTTACTTAAAGGCAAGCTTTTTGCCTGTTTTTTAAATAAAGCTTGTTTATTTTTATTAATTAGATGATAACCAAAACCGGATTTAATCCTTATTTCAAAAATATTGCCTGCCTGTTTGCTTTTGTTTTGCTGGGCACTACGGCCTGGGGACAGCAACGCCGGGTACTAGATGGCATAATTGTTAAAGTAAACAACCAGATTATTTTACGTTCCGACCTGGAAACTGCCATTGCCCAGGAAGAAGCCCAAAACCAGGGCAAAAAGTTAACGGAAAAAGATCGTTGCGAAGTGCTGCGGGCTTTAATGCAGCAAAAATTATTAGTGGCGCGTGCCGAAATAGACTCGGTAGTAGTAGATGATGATGTGGTAGAAGGCAACCTGGAACAACGCATGGCTTACTTTGTGTCGCAGATTGGTAGCGAACAACGCCTCGAAGAATATTACAACAAAAGCCTTAAGCAAATAAAAGACGACTTGCGCAAACCTATCCGGGAGCAGTTAGTCGCCGAAAAAATGCAATCTGAGGTTACCCAAAAATTAACGGTAACGCCCAACGACGTTAAAAGATTTTTTAATAAAATTCCGCAAGACAGTTTACCTTACTTTTCTACCGAAGTAGAAATTGGCCAGATTGTAAAATTAGCTGGCGTAAGCAAAGCCCAGAAAGACGAAGTACGCGCCCGCTTAAACGAATTGAAAAAACGTGTACAAGGTGGCGAGAGTTTTTCGGCTTTAGCTACCCAATATTCCGAAGACCCCGGATCGGCGCAAAAAGGAGGTGAATTAGGTTTCTTCAAAAAACGGGAACTGGTACCGGAATACGAAGCAGCCGCCCTTAAGTTAGAGCCTGGTCAAATGTCAGAAGTAATAGAATCGCAGTTTGGTTTTCACTTAATTCAGTTAATTGAGCGCCGCGGCGAAGAATACAATACCCGCCACATCCTGCTTAAACCCACCAGTACCGATATTGACATGGATGCCACCGCTGCCGAACTAGAAAGAATCCGGGGTCTTATTTTAAAAGACAGCATCTCGTTTTCTAAAGCCGCCAAAGACTTTTCCGACGATAAACCCACCAAAGACAACGGCGGTTTAATGTTTAACCCACGCGACCGCAGCACTTTTATTCCGTTAGACCTGGTAGACCCGGCCATCTTCTTTATTATCGATACCATGAAAGTAGGCGATATTACCAAGCCAATTCCCTACCGCACCGAAGACGGCAAACAGGCTATGCGCATTATTTATCTTAAATCTAATACCCCGCCCCACCAGGCTAATTTAAAAGACGATTACCAGAAGTTAGCCGCTTGGGCACTAAACGAGAAAAGAAGAAAAGCTTTAGTAGAGTGGTTCGAAAAAAATAAAAACACAGTTTACATAGATATCGATCCAGATTTCAATAAATGTGATATCTTGCAAGGTGTTCTCTATTAAAGCCGCATGCGAAAATTCAGTTCGGATAAAGAAGCAGCCGATGCGCTGCACGAGGCCTACAAAGGCCTGAATAGTGAAATTTCTAAAATAATAATAGGTCAGGAAGAAGTAGTGCGGTTGGTATTAACCGCTATATTTTCGCAGGGGCATTGTTTGTTGGTGGGTGTACCGGGTTTAGCCAAAACCTTGCTTATCCAAACCATTGCATCCTCGCTGGATTTATCTTTTAACCGCATCCAATTTACCCCCGACCTGATGCCTTCGGATATTGTGGGTTCCGAAACCATGGACCAAAGCCGCAATTTCCAGTTTGTAAAAGGACCGGTATTCGCCAATATTATTCTGGCCGACGAAATAAACCGGACACCGCCTAAAACCCAGGCCGCGTTGCTGGAGTCGATGCAGGAATATTCGGTTACCGTGGCCGGCCGGCGTTACGATTTGCAAAGACCGTTCTTTGTACTGGCTACGCAAAACCCAATTGAGCAGGAAGGTACCTATCCCCTGCCCGAAGCCCAACTCGACCGGTTTATGTTTAACATTAACCTCGATTATCCCAGCTTTGAATCGGAATTGCAGATTGTAAAAAATACTACTTCTGATGTTAGACATACCATTCAGAATGTATTACACGCCGATGATATAATGGCTTACCAGCACCTGGTACGGCGGGTACCCGTGGCAGATAACGTAGTTGACTACGCCGTGCGCCTGGTACATAAAACCCGACCTAATACCGCCATGGGCGCAGCGCAGGCTACCCAATATTTAGAGTGGGGCGCTGGTCCGCGGGCTTCGCAGCACTTAATTGTAGGCGCTAAATGCAATGCCTTGCTCAGTGGCAAATATTCGCCGGATATTGAAGATGTACAAGCCGTAGCCTTACCTATTTTGCGGCACCGGGTAGTTAGGAATTTTAAAGCCGAAGCCGATGGCATTACTGTCGAGAAAATAATTCAAGGTTTATTGTAGACTTACTTTACAAAAACACAAAGCCTGTACTACCCGGTGCAGGCTTTGTGTTTTTATAAACTTTAGCCAAGGCGCATTTTAAATTTTCCGGAAAAGAAAAAGCATTTTTATACCTTTGTACCCGGAATTCCGTCTATAACCAATATTCTTTACCTTACCCAACATGGAAGCACGTGCCCTTTACGAATTATTTGAAAAGAACCTGAACACGATTCTGGAAATTCTTAAAACAGATATCGACCTGAACCGCACGCCCTTTCAGACTTCGCTGCCGTTAGAAGTTAAAATACTTTGCACGGTGTTAAACACCACCGGCGAGCATTTTGAAGTAAAAGCTTCGGACATTAATGCGGTAGCCGAGTTTCATGATTTATACGTGCACCAGAAAGAGCACGCGGCGCAAGCCATGCAGCGTATTTTAAATGACAAGCGCTCTTACATGAAAACGCCAGAAGGCACCATGCTCACCAAAGAAATGCTTATTCGGCGGCTCGAATATTTTAACGAAACGGCAAGGGTACTGAATGTAATGTACACCCAAAAAGCTTTAGGCAGCCCTCTCCAATACGCATACGGTAAGTCTAATAAATAAATATTTACAGCAAACTACCTTTGGGTAACCAAACCGGCAAAAGTATAAACCGGCTACAGGCAACCGCAATAAATATTTTTTGCGTAAAGCTATTAACCGTTTTGCTTTACCTATGGCCGAAATTCCCGACAACACGGAGTTAAGTACTCCCCGCCTCCGTTTATGCCCTTACCACGAAAACCACACCGAGGTATTTTATCGTTTAATCCAGGCAAATAAAATCCGCCTGGCACCGGCTTTTCCCAGCAGGGTACAAATAGTAACCAAACATCCCGAAGAAGCACTTAAGCTGATAAAACGGTTTAAAGTAGATTGGATGTTGGGTCAGGTTTATGCTTTTGGCATTTGGCTATTGCCCCACAACCAATATATTGGCGATATTTCGCTCAAAAACTTCGATTTTTCTATTCCTAAAGCCGAAGTAGGGTATTATTTAGATGCTGCGGCTGAAGGCAAGGGCCTGGCCCTGGAAGCTTTACAGGAAGTGATTAAATTTGCCTTCGACCGCGCAGAAGTAAATAAATTATTTATCCGGAGTGCGTTGCACAACACCCGTAGTTTTGGTTTGGCCGAGCGGTGCGGTTTTAAACGGGAAGGCTTGCTCCAGCACGATTTCCGGGACCACACCCGCCAGCTAATTGATATTTATTACTACGGCCTCACCCGCGCCGATTACGAACTGCTTTACCGCAAAGGTTAAATTCTTTGCCAAGCGGTAAAACTCATTAACGTTTGGGTTGGGTAACAAAGAAATCAGTATTAAACCGCAGGTACAAGCCCGTCGAAAACTCTAGTTGTGGTTCGTTAAAATCGTAGAGCGGCTCCAGGCGTAGTACCAAAAACATATCCTCGGTTAATTTAAAATCGTGGGTAAACCGAAGAATAAGTAACTCCCGTTTTTTTTCCAGGTAATCGGGCTTTTTAAAAGTAGTAGATACCGATTGAAATAATTTTCCGCCCTGCTCTGCTATATACCCGTTGCCGCGCCAATAGCTTAGCATTACATTTTGTACCCGGGTATCTACGCCCACATTAAAATATAACCCCGTACCATTCTGGTAAGGATACTGGTAAACATTAGAGAAATCTTTAAAAGTAAGCAGGTAATTTTCGGTGCGTAAAGCTTTCCAGAAAGGGCCGTCAATATTTTTCTGGAGCCGAAAACCAGCCGCGCCGTTAAATAAGGTTATCAGGGGCAAATCAGTCGCATCAATCTGGCCACCTTTGTGTTGGGCGGTAAATTGCAGGGGTAAATCCAGACGCCAGCCCCTAATGCTGTCTTGCCATAGGGTTTGTACAGCGCTCAGTCCACCGGCAATTTCCTCCCGGAAAGGGTCGCCACGGTAAATCATTTTTTCCCAGTCAACCCAGGTATCTAACCACAGGCGTTTGCGGTGCAGTATAAATTGCACGCCGGTTTCGAGCGGATCATTCATTACTTTTTCAAAATCGTAAAGCGGTTCTATGTACCGGTGGCTTACGTTGGCTTGCAAATTACCGAACAACAACTCATAGTGCGGCTTTTGGAGTTTTATGGTAAACGTTGGCCGTACCTGGTTAAATCGGTTGGTACCAAAGTCTTGCCACAAAAAAGCCCCCGCCTCTAACCGGATATAATCGGCCGGAAAATATACCAGTTTGGGGTTTAGGTGATACCCAAATAAGGTATACCCATCGGCAATATCATTAAAGTACTCGTTGTTCTTAAAAAAACCGAAAGCATCTACGCCAATTCGTAAATTCTGGTCGTATTCGGGCTTGACAGTTAGATTTTTTTCCAGGGCCTGGTTGTTTAATTGTGCCTGCGCCAGGGGTATAAAAAAGGGAAATAATAACGTAAAAAATATAGCGATTTTTCTCATAAAAACACGGGCCCGATGGCACGAATAAGCAGCGGTTTATGTTAAAAATGAGCCTCCGTTACCACCGTTTCTTAATGCAGTAAAGCTTGCAAATTGACGTAAAAAAGTGTAATTTAGGCCTAAATTTAAGCAATATAAAAAGATAAAAATGAGTGCAAACAACGAAAAATTAAAAGCTCTCCAGCTAACGATGGATAAACTCGACAAGGCCTATGGCAAAGGCACTGTTATGAGGCTGAGCGATAACAAAGTGGAAGAAATCCCTGCTATATCCACCGGTTCTTTGGGGCTTGATATTGCACTGGGAGTAGGTGGCCTGCCGAGAGGCCGCGTGGTTGAAATTTACGGCCCGGAATCGTCGGGTAAAACCACCTTAACCTTACATTGTATTGCCGAAGCTCAGAAACGTGGTGGCCTGGCTGCCTTTATTGATGCGGAGCACGCCTTTGACCGCGTATACGCCGAGAAATTAGGGATAGATACAACCAATTTATTAATTTCTCAGCCAGATAATGGCGAGCAAGCTTTAGAAATTGCCGATCACCTGATCAGCTCCGGTGCTATAGATATTATTGTAATCGACTCAGTAGCGGCGCTGGTACCTAAAGGCGAACTGGAAGGCGATATGGGCGATAGCAAAATGGGTTTACAGGCTCGTTTAATGTCGCAAGCCTTACGTAAACTTACCGGTACCATTAATAAAACCAACTGTTTATGTATTTTTATTAACCAGTTACGCGAAAAAATTGGGGTAATGTTTGGTAACCCCGAAACAACTACCGGTGGTAATGCCCTTAAATTTTACGCTTCGGTACGTTTAGATATTCGCCGGATTGGCCAGATTAAAGAAGGTGCCGACAATGTAACCGGTAACCGGACCAAGGTAAAAGTAGTTAAAAACAAAGTTGCGCCGCCGTTTAAAGTAGTAGAATTTGATATTATGTACGGCGAAGGTATTTCTAAAGTAGGTGAAATTCTGGATTTAGGCGTGGAGTTAAATATTATTCAGAAATCGGGTTCCTGGTTCTCTTACAACGGCGATAAATTAGGTCAGGGCCGCGATGCTGTTAAAACCATTTTGTTAGACAACGAAGGCTTAATGGAAGAAATTGAAGGCAAAATCCGGAGTATGATCAAAGGCGAGCCGGAGAAAGTAGCCGCCACCTTAAACGGTGAGTAGCTGAAGATTAATTTTCTTTAACAAAAAAAGGTGCTTATTTTACAGGCACCTTTTTTTATTAATTTAAGTTCTTCACGTATAAAACCAATCTCGTACATTTATAGTGGTGGTAGTTGGTATAACATTTGTTTATTAAGCGTTATACTACTTTAAAAATATTATGCGTAAAGTAATACCGGTTATATTAATTCTGTTGGCAGTCTGTGGCTTTATAACGACAGACTCTATGCGCCGGGTAGAGCAGGATTCGTTTACTACCGGCGAGGTATTGCGGTATAAGGTACATTACGGCCTTATAAACGCAGCCGAAGCCGTAATTGACGTTGGCCCGGATATTCATAAAATAAACAACCGGCCTTGTTATAAAGCCAATGTATACGGCAAAACCGTTGGTTCTTTTGATTATTTTCTGCGCATCCGCGATACCTGGCGATCTTATATCGATACCTCGGCCATTTTACCGCAAATGTTTCATAGGAATATAGAAGAAGGCAAATACCGCAAAAAAGAAAACGCAACTTTTGACCATTACCGCAACATAGTTACCGTAGAAGATAAAAAAGGCACCGAAACCTTTAAAGTACCCGTTAATGTACAGGATATTGTAAGTGGCTTTTACTACATGCGCACTCTGCCCCTCGATAAATATAAAAACGGCGATATTATCCGGTTACAAGGCTTTTTTGATGATGAAGTGTTTGACTTTACTGTAGTATTCCGGGGCCGCGAAACCGTAGAAACTAAAGCCGGTAGTATCCGGGCTTTTAAGCTAGTGCCTAAAATGCCTAAAAACAAACTCTTCTCCGGCGAAGATGCTGTTTCGGTATATTTATCTGACGATAAAAATAAAATACCAGTTTTGATTAAAGCCGAAATGTTTGTGGGTTCGGTTAAAGTAAATTTATACCAGGCCAGCGGCCTTAAATACAAACTAAATACCATTAAAATTTAGCTTGTTCCAGCTTAATCACGATTAATTAATTTAACTCCAAGCCCTGTAACCTGGATTTAGAATAAGCCCGTTGTTCTTTCTACTTGAGCAGGCAACATACACTTTAAAACCTCAAAGCTGCATTATATTTTTCTATTAACATCAATCCTTTTCATAGCTTTTTGGTTTCGGGTTATTTGGCATTAAGTCCAGTAGCCGCATAATGGTTCTGCTACTGCAATGGCTTCTAATATTTTTCAGCGGAACTACCCCTCCTATTGGTTAAGTACCAGTTATACTTAACCGCAATTATTTCTTAATAATTTCTTAACAAACAAGCGGTTCCGTAGCCAAGGCTGTCATATTAAATTCCCCTATCTTTGTAAAAGCTAAGCCAACTTAAGTGTTTAGTGGTGCTTATTAAAAGTTTGTTTCCCGACACGTAAAAGTTAAATCAAGTGCAAACAACTCGTTACAAAATATTGGTAGTAGATGATGACCCAGACATTGCCGAACTGCTGCAGTATAACCTCACCAAAGAAGGTTATGAAGTAACCCACGCCGAAAACGGGAAAGAAGCCCTCAAAACAGCAATTACTTTTCAGCCCGATATTATTTTGCTGGATGTAATGATGCCGGTAATGGATGGTATAACTGCTTGCCGGCACCTCCGCGAATTACCAGAATTTAAAGAAACGTTCATTATTTTTTTAACCGCCCGCTCCGAAGAATTTTCGGAAGTAGCTGCTTTTGAAGCCGGGGCCGACGATTTTATTACCAAGCCTATTAAACCCCGGGCGCTGCTTAGCCGTTTGGCCGCTTACGTGCGCCGCGACAGCATCCAAACGCCCGAAACCAAAGAAGTTATCCAGATTAGCAATTTAAAAATAGACCGGACCAGCTTTTCGGTATTTAAAAACGACGAAAAGATTACATTGCCTAAAAAAGAATTTGAGCTGCTGGCCTTTTTGGCTAATACCCCCGATAAAGTTTTTAACCGCGAAGAATTATTAAATAATATTTGGGGTACCGACGTTTTTGTAATAGCCCGCACCGTAGACGTGCACATCCGGAAAGTCCGCGAAAAAATTGGCGAAGAACACATTAAAACCATAAAGGGCGTTGGGTACAAGTTTAATACCGATTAATGATGGAATTTAATTCCCGCACAATTGCCATCTTGGTTTCGGTAGTTGTGGCGGCTATTTTTACTGCTTTCCTGTATTTTTCGCAATATTTATCAATGCGGGCGCTGGCTATTACGCTGGGCTGCACCTTTTCAGTTTGCTTTATCCTGATTTATTTTTCTTTCGAAATATTAATTTTTAAAGAGATAAATAATATTTATGCCGGACTGGAACATATAAAACGCAAAGAGTTCCGGCGCATGAGTAATAAATTTCTATTCCGGCCCGACCCCCTGAAGCGCATTCGCGACGAAATATTGTACATGGCCGAGCAAAAGCAAAAAGAAATTGACGAGCTAAAAAGGTTGCAGGTGCTGCGGCGGGAGTTTCTGGCCGATGTATCGCACGAACTGAAAACGCCCATATTTGCAGCGCAAGGCTTTATACATACGCTGCTCGATGGGGCCAAAGACGATGAACTGGTTCGGGATAAATTTCTGCTGAAAGCAGCCAAAAGTCTGGATGGCCTAGATAACCTGGTACAAGATTTAATCAGTATTTCGCAACTGGAAAAAGGGGTAGTAAAAATGCAGAAAGCTGCCTTTGATATTAATATTTTGTGCGCGGAAGTTTTTGATGAATTAGAACAAAAGGCTGCTACCCGCCACATTCAATTACATTACGAAACCAGTCATCCGGAAGGTTTACCCGTTTTTGCCGACCGGAATCGGATTAAACAAGTACTCATTAATTTAATTGATAACGCCATAAAATACGGCCGCAACGATGGCAATATTTGGGTTAAATTGCACGAAACCAAAAAACGGGTGCAAGTTACCGTAACCGACGACGGACCGGGTATTGCCGCCGAGCACCGCAACCGGATATTTGAACGCTTTTACCGCATTGATAAAAGCCGGTCGCGGGAAAGTGGCGGTTCTGGTTTAGGATTGGCCATTTCTAAGCATATTCTGGAAGCCCACCGCTCGGTCATAGAACTTACCAGCGAAGTAGACCAAGGCACTACCATGAAATTTAAGCTGAACAAACCCAAAGTTTAGCTGCGTTATTCGTTGTTCAATATTAAATATTCAGGGTAGCTATTGGTAACACGCTAAAAGTTTGGGCGGTACTTCTCTTTCTAAATAATTTACCTAAAATCGTTCTGTTACGTTAAGGAAATAAAGCTGCATCTTTGCAGTTAGTTAGCCTTGTTCAAAAAAATTGAACAACTACCAACGATTAACGAATAACGCACATGAAATATCCTGTTTTTAAGGATCTGATACTTTTTGAAAACGACGATTACATTGTAATAAATAAACCTCCTTTTCTGGCTACTTTAGAAGATCGTACGCCTCAAAGCACCAATATTTTACGCTTAGCCCGGCAATATACGCCCGATGCCCAGGCCTGTCACCGGCTCGATAAGGAAACTTCCGGCGCCCTGGCTTTGGCCAAAAACAACGAAGCTTACCGGCATTTATCGATGCAGTTTGAACACCGGCAAGTAGGCAAGTTGTACCACGCAATAGCCTGGGGCAGCCACGATTTTACTGATTTACTTGTAGACCGCGCCATTTTACCCGGTTTAAAAGGCACGGCCAAACTTAGCCGCTCCGGTAAACCCGCCGAAACGTATTTTAATACTTTAGAAAAATTTAACCGGCACACTTTGGTGGCTTGCAAACCCATTACCGGCCGCATGCACCAAATCAGGCTCCATTTGGCTTACCTGAAAGCGCCTATTGTCGGCGACACCCTTTATAAAGGGGAGCATGTTTACCTTTCTGATTTGAAGAAGAAGTATAATTTAAGCAGTAAAGAAGAAGAACAGCCTTTTATTAAGCGTTTTGCATTACACTCGACCCAACTTAGTTTTACCTCTTTGCAGGGCGAACCCTTGCACATAGAAGCGCCCTACCCCAAAGATTTTCAGGTTCTACTTAAAATGTTACGTCAATACCGTTAATAAACTGCTTTGTTAAAACAGAATTAGCCGGGGTAACTAAACACTCGCTTTCAGGAGTTTGTAGTCGTATAGATTATCGCGCCGGATGGTACGGAGCAACGTAGATACAGAGGTAGCATCAAAAACTACCAGCATGGGTAACTCTACCGCTTTTACCAGGTTCTTAAATTGTGTTTTAATGGTAATTACAAAAGGCTGGTATTCCGGCAAATCTTCCAGGATATGACGAATGGATTTTGCCTGGTTCGAAAATAAAATTACCGGCTCGCCGGTATGCAAATCGAAATGCAATATTTTGCTTAATTGCTTGGCCAGGGCAGTAGAAATAAGCTGACTCAGTTCTTGTTGCATCAGTTTTTTCTGGGCTTCGTAAGTAGGACCAACCCGCTCATTCGTATCCAGGCAAGCCTCGGCCATCCGGGTAATATTATCGGCCGAAAAAAGTAAAAAAGTTTTCCCGTTTAAATCTCCATTTATAACCGAACGAGTTACGTAATAAATCTCTTCGTATTCATTTATTACCTCCGGCAATACTTTTGGCTCAATAATTTTCACATCGGGCACTTTTAACAATATGCCATCTTTCGCAAAGCTCGAGAAAGAATCGGCCGCACAAGCCAACCCAATACTTATTATTTCTCGTAGCACATCTTTCTCCAATTCATTAATTACTATGTACATACCGTAAAATTTAAAATCTGAGTTACTAACGTTCTACCACCTTACTAATACAAACTTACTATTTAAATCTAAATATTTGTGTATTTTATCTTAGGTATTAATACTGGTTAGCAACGGTATTTTTTTATTAATGGCTAAAAAATTTAACACATTTATTTTAATATAGGCATAAATAACCGGTTACAAGCCTAAACAACCTGTAAGTACAAATTTTGTTTTAAAAAATGCACTACGTATTTAAACCTAATTCTTATATAGCTAAGAATAGCTGTTCTTACCGCATGTATGTTTGGAGAAGTAACGTAGCTTTAATCTTAAAAATTAGGTTGATAAATCTTTTGCCCGTTGCAAAAGTAAAGTCTGGCAATAATTACGCAGGCGGTTAATCTATAACCGCGTACAAAGGCGGTTAATGAGCACACCAAGCTGAACTTATATTTTTTAAGGATGTGCTACTACCCGCATAACTTTCTAATTTTTTAATCTTCAGCAATTTGCAAATCAGATAAATTAACTTATCTTTGCACCTCATTTTCAGTTTCCTGGGAGTGAATAAACTTATTTATATATATTTACAAACCATAACTAATGGACCATTTAAGTTATAAGACGCTATCAGTTAATAAGGCGACCGCTAATAAAGGTTGGGTAGT
>NZ_JBMQUD010000080.1:0-15332 GCF_057359045.1 Adhaeribacter sp. | reverse complement strand
CCAAAAGTAGAACAGTTGCCGGACTCCAACCCAAATAACAAACAAACCATTACCCAGTATACCTATAAACAAGGTAAAAAGCCGGAAATAGTCTTGCTAAAAGTAAATGGCGGAGAGCATGCTTTTCCCGAAGATGTAAATAGGTTTACCGAATCGTGGCAATTTTTTTACAAGACAAAATAATCTGAAATTATACCAGTGCCGGTTGTGCGTAGCGCTGGTGAACCGCTCTACGCACAACCGGAATACTATTTGCTCAAGTAGAATTAGAAAGCACCGCGTAGCGGGCATGGCATTGCCGGGTCAACACTTGTATAATGCCTGCAGCGTTAAATTGCTCTGGTATAATTTCTTAGAAGAGCCCTGTGCGTCCATCTGGGGTGATGAATTTCTGTTCTTAGATAAGGTATTAAAAATAGGCAATATGGCTATGGTATAAGGTGCGCCTGCTACTAAAATGTAACCTTTTAGATTGAGGTAAGCCGCATTCTATCAGGGTTTTGCCGGTAACATCGGGAATAGCCGGCGAATATCTGCTTCAGTGGGCTTTTTGCCATATTCGCATATTTCAAAAGCTTCTACCTGAGTTACTTTGGCTGCCCTTTCAGGGCCGTACCATTTTTCTAAAGTTTGTTTTATTTCGGGGGTGGGTTGGTTACGGATCTGCCAACGGTTTGCGAGCCATTTTTTGCGCTCTGCTGGGCCTGGGGGTACGGTGGTGTCGTGGTTGGTCCAGGGTAACCATTCGTATACCTGCGATACGTGGGCATCCAAGGCGTCGAGCTTTTTGTTAAATACCGGCGAAATATCTACGGCAATATCGGGTCGGAAAGGGTTTGGCCGCTGAAAATTATCGCGGGAATACAAAAATACCGGGTTGTTCTCGAGCGGTGGTATTGTTTTAAGAATATTAGGCACAATTACCAGGTAAGAGGCATCTTGCACCAGCACACCCGTGTAGCGGTGGTCAGGGTGGTAATCGTTGGGGCGGGGCGCAATTACGATATCGGCTTTCCATTCGCGTATGCGTTGGATTACAGCTAACCGGTTTTCTAAGCTGGGCAATAATTCACCATCGTGGTTTTGCAGCACTTCGTAGGTAATCCCAAGCCGACGAGCTACTTCCTGGGTTTCTTTTAAACGCCGTTGGGCCAGGGCAGGTCCATCCATTTGCTGGTGGCCTTTGTCGCCGTTGGTAAGCGAAACAAATTTTACCGCGTGGCCGGCCGCCGCATAAAGTGCCGCCAGACCGCCGGCTGCAATATCACAATCGTCGGGGTGGGCTCCAAAAACAATCACCCGTATTTTGTTTGTTTGCGCAGTAAGCGTTTGCGCCAGGGTAAAAAGCAGGAGAAAGCACAGGTAACGTTTTTTCATGTAAGCTGAGTTTGGGCACCTGATACACCTTACAAGTAGTGGCAGGCAATCTTTTGGTTTATACTTTGTATTGCGCAGTACACTATGCAAAGCAGGAACAACAGAGCGGATATTTCTATTTATAAGTTACACCAGTCGTAGTTCACCATCGGAGTAAATGTTTAGGTAATGGGCACAACTGATATGTATGTGAGGCAAGCAGAAGGATATTTACCCGTTAAGGCATGGTTTTAACTCTTTTCCACTTTTCATCTGTTTTAAAACCATTAAAGCCTCCAACTATCGCCATCATATCCGCATTATCAAATTTTAGGTCAAATGTGTTTTGTGATCCAATCATGGTTCGGGCTTCCTGATTCACATTCAATAATTTTTCGGTGTATTTGCCGTTGGCAAAGGTGTACGTTCCCAATATACTGGTTCTGGTAATATTCGTCTTGGGGTCTATGTCGATTACAACAAAATTAGTGGGGGTAATGATTTTATATCTTCTGAAATTATTTCTTTCCGGAGTAGCAGTAGTAACCTGATTATCTCTACTGTAAGTAGCCTGGGTAAGCTCCCAGGTTCCTATTATTTTACTCATGTTAGCAGACTGTGCTTGTGCTACAAAACAAGTAAGCACAATAATTATGGTTAAGAGATATTTCATAGGTAGTTTTAAGTGATGTCGGATGTAATGTAATTTTATTGTCAGATATTTCAAATTATTTACGTCTATTAAATATTTAGCATCAGTTAGATAAAAGGAACTATGTTTGGTGAAGCCCATAACCGGGAACCTTTGCAATACATAGCATAAGCACAGCTTTTTATGTATTTTTAAGAAGTCAATTGTAACCACCGGTTTTACATCTATTATTATCCACCAGCCTGGTGTTTTGAGAATAAGCTATTTTCTGTTACAGAACTTTTCACTAATTCTGCCGCCCATAATAAATCAGGAGAGATTTCTCTTTGATTCTCTGCTTGCTAATAATACCGCCCCAATTACAGACAAAATAGGTAAAATTAGGCTTTACCCAATTCCTTAATATTTCCCGTACCTTTACTGGGTAGCAAATTAAAAAATATGCTGGCACAGGCGCTTGAGAAACTAAATATTGCCGGATTAAATCCCATGCAGGAAGCGGCACTGGCCGCTGCGGCGCAGCAGGATATGGTATTGCTGGCCCCCACCGGATCGGGCAAAACGTTGGGCTTTTTATTACCGCTGCTGGCGCGGCTGCAACCCCAGATACCCGGTATACAGGCTTTGGTGCTGGTGCCGGCCCGCGAACTGGCGTTACAAATAGAGCAGGTATTCCGGCAAATGGGTACCGGTTATGGCATTAAATGCTTTTATGGTGGTCATGCAACTAATCCCGAAAAAAACAGTTTAGCCAATCCGCCGGCCCTGTTGGTAGGTACACCGGGCCGCCTGGCGTTTCATTTGCGTTCCGGCAATATTGATGCCGGCACCATTCATACGCTGGTGCTCGATGAATTTGATAAGTCGTTGGAGTTTGGCTTTGAAGCCGATATGGAATACATTATCCGCCAATTACCCAACGTGCAGCGCCGACTCTTAACCTCGGCTACGGCCATGGCCCATATACCAGCTTTTACAGGACTGCAAAACCCGGCTACAATTAACTTTCTGCAAGATATTACCAGTGCGCCTGATTTAAAAGTGAAAACTGTGCCGGTAACGGACGCTAATAAAGCCGACACTTTGTTCCGGTTGTTATGTAAGCTGGGCAACGCACCCACCTTGGTGTTTTGTAACCAACGCGATAGCGTAGAAGAACTTAGCCAGTATTTAACCCAAAAGCACTTGTCGCACGGTATTTTTCATGGCGGGCTGGAGCAACCCGACCGCGAACGCGCTTTATTTAAATTCCGGAACGGTACGTATCACCTGCTTTTGAGCACCGATTTAGCGGCTCGTGGTCTGGATATACCGGCTATTGAAAACGTAGTGCATTACGAACTCAGTACCCCTGATACCTACCTGCACCGCAATGGCCGTACGGCCCGCATGCAGGCCACAGGTACAGCTTATGTGCTGCTAAACCCCGGCGAGACACCAACCTACCTGCCGCCTAATTTGCCCACAGAAACCTTACCGACGCGCCCAACTTTGCCGCCGCCCAGTTCCTGGGAAACCTTGTACCTGAGCGTGGGTAAAAAAGATAAAATCAGTAAAGGCGATGTGGTAGGTTTTCTGCTGCAGAAAGGCCAACTACAAAAAGAGGAGCTAGGTTTAATTGACCTGCAGGCTTACGTAACTTTTGTGGCCGTAAACCGGGCTAAAGCCAGTTCATTATTACAGAAACTGCAAAACGAAAAACTGAAAAATCAAAAGATAAAGATTGGGCGGGCTAAGTAGTTACATAAATTAACTGTATACCCGGCTGGTATTTTAGATATTAAGTTACAGCAGCCCTGGCTGGCTGTTTTTACCCGCCAGCAAATAGGTTAGAGAAAATAATGTGCATTGATAACCACTCCACTGGCAGCTGAAAGGCTCTTCATTAAAGTAATAAACCAGTTCTATTTTAGTAAATATTGGTCTGCATAGGTCCGGAGAATGTGCGGCTATATTTCTCTTAATTCCAGACCTTATAGTACCCGGCATCTTACATTTATTTGCAGAGCGTAATCATTTAAATGCATCCGGGTTTACTGTTTTTTTTCGAAACTTTCCTTTTCTGGGCTTGTTTTAGAACATGACAGAAATTATTAAACTAACGATAACAACTGCCCTGCTGCTCATAGTTTTGAGCGGGACACAATACCACCGATGCGGAAATCAAAAAGTTTACATTTAACAAAGAGCCGCACGGAACCTGGTACATTCAATTGTTCGATTATCTAATTAATAAATGGTTAATAATCATGTTCTTAAAAAAAATAACTTATAAAGCGTAAAATTTTAAGAAAAGTTTGGTCTGGTTAGCTGCGGTGGTTGGTTGCTAAGTAGCCTAAAGAGAATTTAGGCTCGTGCGGACTAATCTTCGGGCAGTACTTCGGCTTCGAAGCCATACGTATTTAATAATTTAATTAACGGCGAAGGCGGAATGTAACCGTCGGCATTTTGTACCCGCAGAATTTTGTCGCAATCTTCCAGATCGAAATTAGCTTGATAGCTATTAAATTTTTGGTGGATCTGGGCCAGCAGCATATTGGCCTGGCCCGGTTCGGCAACGTTGGTTCTAAAAACTTCTACCATATTCTTTAATCAAATAAACCTGTATTGTAAAATACCTAAAATTCGGCTGAAGCATCCTGGGTAATTATTTACTTACCAGTAAAAATATCTGGTTTGGGCGCTGTTCTTTGCTAGTACCGGTTAAGGCATATCAGCCGGTGCACTTATCTTAATATTTTTCTGGCTAGTTTGTATTTCAGTATGCGTGTTCTGGCTGCCATAAAGGCTGCTTTTACTTACCTAATGATACAAACATACCGTTAAAAATGAGAAACATAGGGGTGTATTTACGCCAATATAAGGGGTTGATTGCGACAAGGTTTTGTATTAGCTTTGGCCGCAGGCAAAGATTAACCAAGTCAGGCAAAATATTAAATAGTAGTACGTTATACAAGAATAATATGCGGTGAACAGCACGGGGAAACGGCTTAGTTAAAGACGCGCATTAATACAAGGTTTACCGGTAAAACAGGTTGGGTAATCTAGGCGGAGAGACTTAAATATTGATAGGATATATATTAAAAAATACGCACCATCATGAAACACATTTCTATTCTGGTTCCTACGGGGGCCATTCTGGGCAGCATAGAAGGCCCCCGCCAGGTTTTTACCGAGGTAAACAAATTATTAAAAAGCATGGGCAAGCCCGCGCTATTTAAAGTGCAATTAGTAGGCCGCACCAAAGAAGTGCCGGCTGCTGGTGGCATTTACACCGTTTACACCGATGCCGTGTTGCAGGATATTGCCAAAACCAACCTGATAATTATTCCGGCTCTGGACGGCGACATGCCCAAAACGTTGGAAAATAACCAGGAATTTATTCCCTGGATTAATCAGCAATACAAAGCTGGTGCCGAGGTGGGGAGCCTGTGCGTAGGCGCTTTTATGCTGGCGCAAACTGGTTTAATTAACGGCCGTAAATGCGCTACACACTGGATGGCTGCCAATGATTTTCGGAAAATGTTTCCGGAAGTGCAATTGGTAGAAGACAAAATTATAACCGACGAACAAGGTATTTATTCCAGTGGCGGTGCCTTCTCTTATCTGAATTTAATTTTATACCTCATCGAAAAATATGTAGGCCGCGATGTAGCGGTATTTATGTCTAAAGCCTTCCAGATAGATATTGAGCGCCGGAGCCAGTCGCCGTTTGTAATATTTAACGGCCAGAAAAACCACGAAGACGAGGTTATTAAAAAAGCGCAGGAAATTATAGAAAACAGCATTCAGGAAAAATTAACCGTTGATCAGTTGGCCGATACCTTAGCCCTAAGTCGCCGGAACCTGGAACGCCGGTTTAAAAAAGCGACCGCTAACACTGTGGTTGAATATATGCAGCGGGTAAAAATAGAAGCCGCTAAAATGAGCCTCGAAACTTCGCGCGAAAACGTGAACGAAGTCATGTACAATGTAGGTTATTCTGACCCGAAAGCTTTCCGGGATACTTTTAAACGCATTACCGGGTTATCGCCGGTGCAATACCGTAGTAAATACAACCACGAAATGATTCTGAATTAAAAGATAAATATTAGCCCAGCTAGTTAAAACTAATTATTAACTAGCTGGGCTAATAATAAATAAATATTTAGAGCAAGGTTAAAGTTTAGATTAATAAATAATCTAATTAATTATTTATTTATTGGCCGGTAAATTAGGTTAGCGTTTTTAGAAATTACCGGATGCTTTTTATCAGAGAAAATTGTTTTAACCAATCTTCGGCTTTTAGTTTATCGTCAAATACTTTGACTTGAAAAGATTTTAAGCGGTTGTAAAAATTAGCCGCTGTAGATTCCGCAAAAGATTCGGGGGTGGTAATCATGGCAAAATGCTTTAACCCGGCCCGGGCAGCGCGTGGCCCCCAGTCGTTTAATACCCAATCCAGAGAATGGTCCCAGCTTCCTATTACCAGGCGTGTATCATTTAATACACAATTGTAGCCGGCCTCTGCCAGGGCATTGGTATAAGCAAGAGCTCCGGTTTTTATATTATCCTCGGTCAGGTAGCCCATCCAGTTTACATGTACCCATTTATTATGGTCGTCTATATCAATGGTTAAGTAAACCCGGCCAAAAGGATTTGTAAGCTCTTTCGTCATTGTATAATTTATAGATTAAATAAGATTATAATTTTAAATTATTATTAAAGTAAATAATAGTACTTACCGGAGCAAACAGTACAAATCTAAAAATAATTCGTGGTATTATTTAAATAAATTAAATATTTTGAAAAGCTTCTTTTTAAGCATGCTCCGGTAGGATTTAATAGATATAAGCACCTCTAAGCCATTAGCCAAACGCTGCATCTTTTTCGGCTGCAACCTGCCCTTGGCCCAGCCGGCCTAAGGGCAGGTTTGTGTATAAGTTTAATTATATAGGTAATAAAAAAAACTCCCTGGATTTTATCAGGTGTACTTAAAATAAAATGTCTGTTAAAAGTTAATAAATATTTACCTGCTGCTGCTACAAGGGCTTTTTAAGCAATTTTTTGCGACTGGGTGCGGCTCTTACTGCTATATAAATGAGGTGATTAAAGGTAGCCAAAGAACAGGCGTTGTATAGGGCAAATCAGGTAGAGCCTGCAACTTTAATTAAGTAATTAAGTAATCTAGAGGAATGTTCCGGAATAGAAAAAATTATAAATCCGGTTAAAAAGCAAAATAATAGGTTAAATATTTTTTCACCTTAAAAAGAAAGGAAGATTTTTATGTTAGCAATGGATTACCGGGGGCCAAAGCGGATCAGGCTGGCACAAAAGCCCATGCCGGAAATAAAACATCCGCAGGATGCGATTGTCCGGGTAACGCGCTCTTGTATTTGCGGCTCTGACCTGCATTTATACAATGGCAATGTGCCGGATACCCGCGTGGGCACAACTTTTGGGCATGAGTTTATTGGGGTAGTAGAAGATATAGGTTCGGAAGTAACTAAAGTTAAAGTAGGAGACCAGGTATTGGTGCCTTTTAATATTGCTTGCGGCCAGTGTGCTTTTTGTAAGCAAGGCTTGTTTGGCAATTGCCACGAATCTAACCCCGAAGCTACGGCGGTTGGTGGTATTTTTGGCTACTCGCATACAGCAGGTGGTTACCACGGCGGTCAGGCCGAATACGTGCGGGTACCTTATGCCAACGTAGGGCCAACGGTAATTCCGGAAGGCATGGACCCCGATGATGCGGTGTTGCTTACCGACGTGGTGCCCACGGGGTACCAGGCCGCCGAAATGGGTGGTATCCAGCCCGGCGATACCGTAGTAATCTTTGGCGCTGGCCCTATAGGTATTATGGCGGCTAAATGTTCCTGGCTTTTTGGAGCCGGGCGGGTTATTGTAATCGACCAGTTAGACTACCGCCTGGAGTTTGTACGCAATTACGCACAATGCGAAGCTTACAATTTTAAAGAAATGGAAGACCCGGTATTGTTTGTGAAAAAAACAACCGACTGGATGGGAGCCGATGTGGTAATTGATGCCGTAGGGGCCGAAGCCGCTGGTAATGCAATGCAAACCATTACCGGACGTAAATTGCTGCTGCAAGCCGGCTCGGCTACTGCTGTACATTGGGCCATTAACTCCGTTAAAAAAGGCGGTACCGTATCTATTGTAGGCGTTTATGGACCTACCGATAACCTGATTCCGATTGGCAATGTGCTAAACAAAGGTCTTACCATTCGGGCTAACCAGGCTTCGGTAAAACGCCTGTTGCCCCGCTTAATTGAGCACGTGCAAAACGGTACCCTAAATCCCAAAGGTATTATTACCCACCGGATACCTTTAGAAGAAGTATCGGATGCTTACCGCATGTTCTCGGCCAAACTGGATAATTGCATCAAACCGGTTCTTATTCCTCCATCAGCCAGAATGTAAAAGAAATAATTATGGAAAATTTAGCTAAAGATTACTCGCATATAAAAGGTTGGGGCGTAGATGCGGATCCAAACAACAATCCAACGTATCCGATGAAGCACCGCACCAACGAAGAACACAAAGGTTATAGCTGGCCCCGGCCAACCCAACAACCTATTGATGTAGAAGTGCTGCACTCGAACGAACGCCCAAACGTAACCGCTGTTTTTGGTACGGCGGCGCCACCAACCGGGCTTAGCGGCATGATTCGGCGTTTTGCTTTCCGGTACAGCGAAAACAGTTATTTGCACTGGTTGCCCTTACTCATGGCCGACCGGGTAAATGTAGTAGAAGGCGTGCTGGACGATTTAAGCCATGGCCACGTACCTAATATTTTTGCTGAGAAAGGCTATAAAGCCGAGTGGAAACACAACCGTGCCGGGCTGCTTACTAAATTAGCTGTAGGTGCTGCCGTAGTAGCCGGGGTGGTAATTTTGCTGAGCGCAAATAACAATGACAATGACGACGAT
This sequence comes from Adhaeribacter sp., assembly GCF_057359045.1. Lineage (NCBI taxonomy): Bacteria > Pseudomonadati > Bacteroidota > Cytophagia > Cytophagales > Hymenobacteraceae > Adhaeribacter > Adhaeribacter sp. The sequence continues at coordinate 6,395 of NZ_JBMQUD010000080.1, read as the reverse complement.
TAACTAAATAAGGAAAATCTGCTCTTTGGTATAATTAACCAGAGCACAGCATTTTCATGTTTTTCGTCTATAATAATTGTATAAACTAACTAAAATAAAATACCCGGCTCTGATTAAACGGAGCCGGGTATTTTATTTCAGGCGTAGCTGTAAATTATTTATTTTACATTCACCAGCGTAGGGTTATATAGCTTTTCGTGCACTTGTTTTAAACTGGTAACCGGTATTTTAATATTTTTGCGGTCGTAAGTCATCAGACCGTTGGTTTCAATTTCTACGTCGGTGGTTTGGGTGTAAACGGCCGCCGATAACCCATCCCGGATCATGCCTTCGAGGCTATCCATAAACGAACGGTACCGCTGAAATAATTCGTCGTTATTTTTAAAAGTTTGATACCCCCAATTGTTTTTATCCTGCCAGGTATGGCCTTCAACGGGTAAGCCTAAACCGCCAAATTCGCCCAATACCACTATTTGCTTGCTGCCATACAGGCTAGGTAGCGGCATAGCTGGTTCGGGATAATTGTGTAAATCAATAATATGTCCTACCGGGTGAAAGTTACCGCCGCTGGCGCTGTTTACCAGTCGCGAGGGGTCGTATTGCATGGTCCAGTTGGTAATTTCTTCGGTTTTAAACTGCCCCCAGGCTTCATTAAAAGGTACCCACACTACTACCGACGGGAAATTATGCGTGGCATCCATAATGGCTTTCCACTCGGTCCGGAATATTTTCTCCGACGCTGGGGTGCGGTCTTTGTCGGTGGCGCGGCCTGCAATACCGGGGCGGGAATCCCAGCGGTTACCCAAATCGCCGCTAGGCATATCTTGCCACACCAGCATGCCCAGTTTATCGCAATGGTAGTACCAGCGGGCGGGCTCCACTTTTACGTGCTTCCGAATCATGTTAAAACCCATGTCTTTTGTTTTCTGGATATCAAACAGCAACGCTTCGTCGGTAGGAGCAGTGTATAAACCATCGGGCCACCAGCCTTGGTCCAGCGGGCCGTACTGGAATACAAACTTGTTGTTCAGGAGCATACGCTGAATGCCTTTGGCATCCGGGGCCATACTAATTTTGCGCATAGCAAAGTAGCTTTTTACCTCATCTACCACTTTGCCGTTACGTACCACTGCTACCCGCAAATCGTACAAAAATGGTTTTTCCGGAGACCAAAGCTGCGGATTGTTTACCGGCAGAACGGCTTCGGCGTTGGCTGCTACTTCTTTTTCCGATACTTTGGTTTTGCCGTTCCAGGCCGAAATACGGAGCCGGTCGCTGGCTTGCGAATTTTGTACCTGGGCAGTTACTTTCAGGCTTTGGGCGTCTAGATCGGGGGTTTGTTTTGTGCTTAGAATGTACGTTTTAGGAACGGCTTCGAGCCACACGGTTTGCCAGATGCCCGTTACCGGTGTATACCAAATGCCTTTGGGTTCTTTTACCTGTTTGCCCCGGGGCTGCGGACCGTCGTCGGAGGGATCCCAGACCCGTACGGTAATTTCCTGCTGTCCGCCGCTTTTAAGCAAACCCGTAATATCAAAAGAAAACGGGTCGTAACCGCCCTCGTGGGTACCGGCTTTGCGGCCATTTACAAAAACATCGCAGCGCCAGTCTACAGCCCCAAAGTGCAGCAACACATTCTGATTCCGGAATTTAGCCGGTAAATTTATGCTTTTGCGGTACCACAGCACATTGTCTTTGCCCACCATTTTACCTACGCCCGACAAAGCCGATTCGATGGGATAGGGCACCAGAATCTGGCCGCTAAAAGTAGTTGGCGCATTTTCTTGCTGGTTATTGGGCTGCAAAGCATAGTCCCAGAGGCCGTTCAGGTTAATCCAGTTTTCCCGAACCATCTGGGGGCGGGGGTACTCGGGCAAGGGTTTGGCCGGATTTACTTTTTCGGCCCACGGTGAAGTTATTTTACCGGATACTAATTTCCAGTTAGTGTTCTGCGCCTGGATAAAACCAGTTTGTAGCCATAAACCAAGCAGTAAAAAAATATATGCTTTTTTCATAGGGGTGGAAAATAAATTTATAATCGAGGGATATTTTTTGCGGCAAAAGGTAAGGTAATATTTTTTATTTTAAAAACACGGTACCAATAGGCTACCGTTTTAAGTTACAGGATTTAATAAATATTAACAAGGCCATGTTTTATAAAATAGAGGCCAAAAATTAAATTATAACCAACAGATAGGGTAGAGCTTAGCGTAAACATGGGCAAGGGCAAAATTTAAATATGCTGGTTGCCTACGGCTGTTGAGGCGGGGTGGCTATAAATCTGTTTTCTCAACTGGCCAAAGATTAAAAAAACAGCTTGGCTTAAGCTAAAAATTAATGCAGTTAAACCAGGTTTTATTGGGTTGATTAAAATTTATATACAGAACATGCCTGAATAAAAGCAAGCAAAAATATTAATAGTGCAATTAGGTACTTGTTTCGGGTAAATATTATTCAAACGGATATTTATGTATTTAATACGTCTTTAATGGGTAAAGCTGTTACGGTAAATACGTAAATATTACAGTAAACACTTAATTATCAGTTAAATAATATATGTTTCGGAATTTTATATTAATTTAATTGTTCAAATAGAAAGATGTAATTAACCAATAAGTGCAAAATGCCAGTTTTAGGGCATTGCTTAAAGCATTTATTTTAGACAGCTTGGGCCACGCAGTTTTAAGAATACCGGAAGTTCTAATGCTCTATAATGTAAATGAAAATTTAAATGTTATGGTTGAGGAAAAAATAACAAAGCCATTTATCTTAACCAAGGTCGATAATCTCGAGAATTTTAATATCCGGGAATGTATTGCCTTTATGCGCCACCTGCAAAGTCTCGAAGCAGCCGCTTTAAAATCTGCTGAAAACACAGTGTATATTCAGAAACTAGAAAAACGATTTAAACAACTTATGGTAGCATAGTTGTTAAGCGTAATGGAGTTAGAATGTGCTTTTAAACAACCTGACTCCATTACTTAACTTGTTTATATTAAATTTATTGGATATTCTTTCTTGCTGATTTAACCAGGGCCAGACTTACCACTAAACCATTTGCTGCCGGTATTAAAATCTACCTTTAACCTGCCATTGAGCCCAAGTTTTACCGGAACCGCTTAGCTTGCTAAATTTAGTTTAAACCTCATTTCGCTTTTTAAATTATGAAATCAACTGCTAAATCCTCTGCCAACTTACCACCCCTTAACACTTTTGAGCAATCTGATTTGAGCGAGTGCCTCGAATATTTACGGTATTTGCAAAGCCTGGACTTAAAGAGAAACAACGAAAAGAACGAAAAAATTAAAACATACATTTATAAAATAGAGCAGCGCATTACTACTTTGGTTATGGGCTAATCAGCTTTTTGCTAATTTAAATATTCCTGCTAATTTACTCCGGGTGCCGGCGTTACATATATTTTAATAAAAATTGATATTCCCTTCCAATTACCTACGCATGTAATAGTGGGTACTAACCCATTTGGTGCTTCAATTTTACTTTTCTGTTTAAAAATATTCCTGGTCTACTTCTTCGTGGTTCTATTTTTAGAGATAGCTCTACTTCTGATAAACGAAAAACTATACCCAACAGAACATTTCTAATTACTTAATGTAGCCCAGCGCTATTGCACAGCCAAGTATTTTTTGGAATGCCACTTTCCATAAGAGAGAACTGAAGAAAATAATAATCATTCCTGAACCATTCTTTCTAGTTAGCCACAATGTCCTCTGTTTCAATATTGAACCCTTTTAGGCATTAAGCACCGTTAAAGCCCAGCAATCAAATGTTGCCTTGATATAGCCAAGCCTACAACTAAAACTTTGTTTAAAATAGAGCTTGGCTAAATATGTACGGGTTTAACTTAACACTGATGTAATTTATATTAATTTATTTATATAAATTTTAACTTTAAATACTTAAGAGACAATAGTTAAATTTCGGTGGTGAAAATATATAAATGCTTGCTTTTAAAGCTTGTATGTAAATTTAATTTATAATTATATTTGTGTTTAGGATTAATATATAAAAGAAACACCATGCTTAAAATTTAATATTTATGAAGAAAATAATTCTACTCCTTATTTTATTTTTGCCCCTTACTTTATCGGCCCAGGACTTGCTGGGCAAAAAGAAAAAGTATATTTCGTCGGTAAAGCAAAGCGCTACGCTGCTCATAGATATGCCCGATATGACTATCTGGAGCAACAAAGCCGAAGCCGGTTCGCTTTATTTGATTTGTTATTTCCGCGACGAGAAATGCGAAAAGACTGCCAGCATTTATCCGAACGAGAAATTAAAACACTGGGAAAAAATTTTAAACACCAATTGTGCCCGGGTAAAAGGTGAGGAATACGCGTGGCTAGACCAAAAACGCCAACTTATGTTCCGGCTGGTGCCTTGCGAGAACGAGACTTTTGCCTTGGAAAGTACGAAAGCAAACGTTCAATAGCATTCAAACGTAGTGTAATCGGGAATAGCGGCCACCGCGGCAAAAATATAGTTTTACCCGATTTCTGGCTTACTACCCGCTACGTAAATGAACTATTTGAAACGTTAAAAACATGCACCTCCGCCTACTTAATTATGTAACGATAATTACATTTTTATCTTTATTTACCCCAGTTTTCAGTTTTGGCCAAGTGCCGGCTGCGCCCGTAGGCCAACCTACTTACTCTTTGTTTTTAGTCGGGAATACCGGTGCTGCCAGTTCGCCGGCGGTGGCACCGGTACTCCGGCAACAATTGCCCGATGCTGGGAAAAACAGCAGTGTCGTTTTTATTGGTAATCCGTTTTATCCGCAAAAGCTGGCCGGCCTGAATAACCCCGAGCGGGCGCCGGTCGAAAATGCGCTTAAAGAACAACTAGCGCCATTGAACGGTTACGAAGGCCAGACTTACATTATTCCGGGCAGCTACGGCCGTAAAAAGAGCGAAGATAAATATTACCGGAATCAGGAAAAATTTATTTCGGACGTATTGCAAAACGATAAAGTTTTTGTGCCGGAGGGTGGTTGTCCGGGCCCGATGGAAATGCACATAAACGAAGACTTGCTCCTGCTGGTGTTGGATACCAAACGCCTGTTGCCGGGCAACGAAATAACCGATGAATTTAGCACTTGTCCGGCAACGCGGCCCTCGCAGGTAATTGCTTTGCTGGATGATATTTTGCGCAACTACGCTGAAAAGCAGGTAGTGGTGGCGGCCCATGTTCCCGCCGATATAAAAGCGCTGGAATACCGGTATTTGCGCCGGGCTTTTGCCCAGTTTTTTAAACAGCATCCCGGCCTTATTTACATCGAGAGTAATGGTACGGCCTTGCGCCATAGCATCAATGATAGCATTCATTATGTTTCGGTGGGTACTATGGCTACCAAAATTAAACCCGATGCCAAAGACCAGGTACTTTTTACCATGAATAATCCGGGTTTGGCTAAAGTTAATTTTTATGAAAACGGCGAGGCCTGGCTCGAGCTTTGGACCACCGGTAAGGCAAATAACCAAAATGGGCCGGCCGGGCAAGTGGCTTACCGGGCCTTGTTAATGCGCAAGCCCACCCAGGCCATGTTGGCGCAAAGTTTAAAAGGCAAAACTTTTGATTTTTCGGATAGTACGGTTACCGTTACGGCCAGCACTGATTATCGGGGTGGTAAATTCCGGAAGTGGCTGATGGGTAAAAACTACCGGCCCGAATGGGAGCAAAAAGTAACGCTGCCGGTTTTTGATATTGGTAAAATGCACGGGGGCTTAAAAGTGGTGCAGCAGGGAGGGGGCTTCCAGACCCGTTCTTTGCGTTTGGCCGATGCCAACGGCCGGGAATATGTTTTACGCAGCGTCGAAAAATATCCGGCGGCTACCTTGCCCCGGGCTTTGCGCCGCACCATTGCCGCCGATGTGGTAAAAGACCAGATTTCGGCTTCGCACCCGTACGCGCCCATTATTTTGCCAGCTTTATCAGAGGCAGCCGAAATTTACCATACCAATCCCCAATATTTTTACATTCCCGACGACCCGCGTTTTGGTAAATACCGCACCGGATTTGCAAACACGCTGGGGTTATTTGAAGAACGACCCGACGAAGATCAATCAGATGCACCTTATTTTGGTAATTCTGAGAACGTAAGCGGCACCGATAAAATATTGGAAAAACTGCAGGAAGATAACGACAACGAAGTAGACCAGAAAGCCGTGGTGAGGGCCCGGCTGTTTGATTTCTTTATCGGCGATTGGGACCGCCACGACGACCAATGGCGTTGGGCCCGTTTTGATAAGCAGAACGAAAAAGGCGAGATATTTAAACCTATTCCGCGCGACCGCGATATGGCATTTTTTGTGAACCAGGGCGTGGTACCCAATATTGCCAGCCGCAAGTGGTTAATGCCTAAAATTCAGGGT
>NZ_JBMQUD010000079.1:0-6304 GCF_057359045.1 Adhaeribacter sp. | reverse complement strand
TATGGTCCGGCAGGTTTGCCACTACAGCACTTATGCCTTTGCATTTATCCGGCATGGTTAAAGCCAGTTTATAGGCCATGTGGCCGCCTCCCGATAAGCCAATGGCATAAAAATGCTTACCGTTTACCCCGTAGTTTTTATAAAAGTACTGCAGCATAGCTTCGAAACAGGCCTGTTCATTAATATTTTCGAGGTTAGTGCCGCTGGTAGCCGATTTACAGCGCTCATTCCAGTAACGCATAGAGCCAGACCAACAAGATAGTATACTATTTTCACGGCTGGTTTAAGCAACTGGCGTTTACTAAAGTAACAAACAGATTATCCGGGATAAGAATGTACTTTAATTATAAAGCCTAAATACTTTCAGAATTGATTAAACCGTATGCAGAGCCCGTTCGTTGCCATATGGTGTTTACACCAAACAGAGAGTAGCAATCCAGAAAAAGCGTAGCCAAAGCCCCCACAAGGATTTGGGTGAATTTGGGTTAATAAATGTAATTAAATCTTTAATTTACTTTTACATTTTTAAAGGTACCCGATACCACTATATCCACCTTTTTTCTATCCGGAAAACTTAAATCGGCGGTGTACGGATCACCCGCTTGTTTTATCACCAGGGTATATTGGCCGCTTATTAACTGGTGCTTGGCGTCATAAGCTTTTATTTCGTAGAAACCTTCCAGGCTATTCCATTTGCTATCGAAAATAGACCCGCCACTGGGCTTGGAATAATGTACATAATAGACTGACGCTTGGCCATTAGCCGGTTCGGGTAAAGATTTTAAAGCGTATTTTCCCAGGTACCCGGGCTTCAGGTTAGCTACCGGAATTTTGAAACTAATATGATCGTCGCTGGTAATTGTCTGGCCGCCTGGGTTTTGATTACCAGTATAGAAGTAAAATTCTGTTTCCGATTTTAAAGCTTCGGCTTTTAAATCTGCAGACGTATGGGTTTTGGCATTGGGGGTAGCGTTTTCGTAGGTAAATAAATGGTTTAGGGTTAATTCTGCGGCCGGAGCGACAATGGCTTCGGTATTATTCTTGTCTTTACAAGCCGATACCACCAAGATTAAGCCAAATAAAAAGATAGAGAGTAGATTTTCTAATTTCATATAAACAAGTGTAAAAGGTTTTAACTTATTACGACCAAGACCCTGGCAGCCCTCAGGTTCCTTTAAAAGTTGTACCATTTACCTTATGCAAACTATATACCAGAATTATATATAGTTTAAAATTATTTATGGTGGTACTTAATGCCCTTATTCTAACTAAGTATGCTGGCAACACTAACTCCCTGGGCACAGCACTGGCGTGGCGCTTTACTACCAAAAGCAGAAAGCCCGGGTTCTGCTTTCCAGCGCTGAATCATCAATCTACAGGAAAAATAATAGCCGTTAACTGTGGTTCCGATGCAAAGCAGTTAAAGGAAGAAATTATTTATCTACCCACCGGTATTTCCATACTCCTCCGCACAGTTTCTTTGTGCATCGCGCCCCATTCACTTAACGACTGCAGCACACCATTTAAGGTTTCGGCATATTCGGTTAGTTCATACTCTACCACTACGGGTGTGCCGGTAAACACCTTCCGGCGAACAAACCCGTTTAATTCAAGTTCTTTTAACTCGTTAGAAAGTACTTTGGCAGATATTCCGGTTACCAATCGCTGCAGCTCATTAAACCGACGGTTGCCATCCGTCAGGGCAGTAATAATAGTTAATTTCCATTTGCCACCAATTACAAAGAGTGCATCCGCAATAGAATTCAGGGTGGCCTTGCACTGGGCTTCCGTAGGACGCTCAGCAGCCATTTTGAGTTTAGCCATAAGAAAGAATTAATGAATAACTAACTTAAAGGTAACTACTTACCTTTTGTATACTACTAACTTTCGGAGAGTAAATATAAGTAAGTTTGTGCTGTAAATAAACAATATTTAAAAAGTAGAAATTATGGCAACAACAAAATGGATTTTAGACCCCACCCACAGTGAGTTGGGATTCAAAATTAAACACCTGATGATTACCAACGTTTCCGGATCATTCAAAAACTTTCAGGTAGAAGTAGAAACGGAAGAAGAAGATTTTAGCACCGCCAAAGTTAAAGCAACGGCCCAAATGGCTTCTATTTTTACCAACAACGAACAACGTGATGCGCACCTCCGAAATTCTGACTTTTTTGAAGTTGAGAAATACCCGGAGCTGACATTCCAATCGGCTAAAGCCGAAAAAGTAGATGACGATACCCTGGTGTTACACGGTGAACTGACCTTAAAAGGCATAACCAAACCGGTTAAACTGAACGTGGAATACAGTGGCGTTACCAAAGATCCCTGGGGTGGTGAAAGAGCTGGTTTTGTTATAACAGGCAAAATTAACCGCAGCGAATGGGGCGTTAGCTTTAACGGTGCATTAGAAACCGGTGGTTTAATGCTGGGCGAAGAAGTAAAAATTAACAGTGAAATACAACTTGTAAAACAAGCGGTGTCGGTGGAAGCTTAAGAGTAACTGTTATTTGTATTATTCAAAATTTAAAAATTGCATTATGGCTATCAAAAGAAAATTGGTAAAAACAGAAACCCCGGCAAATGAACGGGGTTTTCTGGGACCTGACCATACGGCCCGGTCGGTGGTGAGGGGCAACTTCTCCCAGACTGATCCCTTTATTATACTCATGGATGATATGCTCGACAAACGGGATGATTCAACCGTGGGTGGAGCGCATCCGCATGCCGGCTTTGAAACCGTAACGTTATTGTTGGAAGGAGAAATAGGTGATGCTGCCCACCAAATGAAACGCGGCGACTTTCAGCTAATGACGGCCGGTAGTGGCATTGTGCATACCGAAACCATAGATAAAGCCGCCAAGATGCGGCTGCTGCAAATGTGGCTTAATCTGCCGCAGAAAGACCGGTGGGCAACGCCTAGGGTACAGGACTTGCCCCTGGCGCATGCGGCTTCGGTAAACAAAGATGGCGCACAAATAACGTTATACAGCGGCTCACTGGCCGGTTTAACGTCGCCGGTGCAAAACTACACCCCTCTGATAGTAGCTGCTATTCGCCTGGAAGCCGGTGTAACTACCATTCAGGAAATTCCGGCCAACTTCAATACATTTTTGTATGTAATTGCGGGGAGTGTAAAAGTAGGCGAAGCAGAAAAGCAACTGCACCAGGACCAGGTAGGTTGGCTGGACCTTTACGGTGCTGAAACCCAAGGTGAATTAAGTGAATTGCAGCTTACCGCCGGCGAACGGGGTGTTTATTTAGTGCTGTATGCCGCCCAGCCGCACGGTGAAAATATTGTTTCGCACGGCCCTTTTATTGGTGATACCCCTGAAGATATTAAGCGGTTATACCAGGAATACCGGCAGGGAAAGCTGCAACACATAGCTACTGTATCGGCAGAACAGCGCATATTGCTATAATCAACGGATAATCTAAGCATTCCGCCCCAGGGCAGCAATATTATTGTAAGCGCACGGGACACAGCAAGAAGTTTTATTTTCAGATTATAAGGCGGTTAAGTTATGCAAGTTGAATTTTTAGGCGAAAAAATAATTCCAGTTAATGAAACCGAAACCATTCTAAAAGCATCCCTGCAGGCTGATATTCCTCATTTTCATGCCTGTAATGGCAACGCCCAATGTTCAACTTGCAGGGTGTTGGTGGTGGAAGGCACCGAATATTTAAGTCCGCCCAATGGTAAAGAACAGCAACTGAAAGAAAAAATGCACTTTCCGCCCAATGTGCGCTTAGCTTGCCAAACGTTTGTAACCGGCGAGGCCGTTAAACTCCGAAGAATTATTCAGGACGAAACCGATATAGACCTGTACATTGGAGAAGAGGCCGGCCTGTGTACGCAAAAGCTGGGCGAAGAAACCGAACTGGCTTTGTTCTTTTTAGACATCCGAAATTTCACGCCGTTTGTAGAAACCCATCTGGCCTTCGATGTTATTCACATTATCCGGAAGCTTTTTTCGGTGCTTCAAAAAATTATCGAGCAGAACGGCGGTAGAATTGTGGAAACCAGCGGCGATGGCCTGTATGCTGTTTTTGGGTTTGAAGAGACGGATAATTCAAAAATAGCACAATGTGCTATTGAAGCCGGTAACGCTATTTTAACCAACCTGGAAAATTTAAACCAAACTTATTTCTTAACGCATTTCGAACAAAATATGCAGGTAGGCATTGGCATTCATATTGGCAAGGTAGTAAGCGGCGCCGTAATGGTAGGCAACCAAAGCCGCCCCATTATAATGGGGCTCCCGGTAAATATTGCCTCCAGAATTCAGGCGGCCACCAAAGAGCTCAATAACAATTTTATTGTTTCGGCAGATGTCTACAACCTTGTACCAAATACTCCGGCCAAAGACCAAAAAACTATTTTTGTAAAAGGCGTATCCACGCCACTTACGGTATACTTACTGGGCAATCCTTACGGGCCAGCAAATGAATAATGCAACAGAAGAGCTAGCCTACTTCTTATTCTGCTAATCGGAGGTTGACATTCTTAAAAGTGTATAGAATGCTACGCTTAAATATAAACTAAATACTGGTACTTGTTTTACACGCTTTATACCTGTACTATTCCTGTTCTGAACCTGCAAGGCAAAAATCAGGGTTAAACATCAAGTGAAAGCCCCCTAGATTCTTACTTCTATTGAACTAATTTTGCTTTACTTTGTATTTTAATAAATCGGTATAGTTTTATACCTTATCCGAAGACCATTACTTTTTCTTTAAATGATTGACATTCACGACGATTTATATAAAGACATGGAAGCGGTAAGGCAAATTCCTGTAGTGCCTACCATGCTGGAGGTTATTTGCCAAACAACCGGAATGGGATTTGCGGCCATTGCGCGGGTTACCCAGGATAGATGGCTGGCCTGCTCCGTGCGCGACGAAGTAGCTTTTGGGCTGGAAGCGGGCGGTGAATTAAAAATTGAAACTACTATTTGTAATGAGATCCGGGATCATCGCCGGCCGGTTATTATTGATAATGTAGCGGCCGACCCGCATTATTGCCTGCATCATACCCCTAAGTTGTACGGGCTGCAAAGTTATATTTCGGTGCCCATTATTCTAAAAAATGGGGAGTTCTTTGGTACTTTGTGTGCCATAGATTCTAAACCGGCCCAGATAAACAACCCTATAGTTATTGGCACTTTTACCATGTTTGCCGAACTGCTGGCCTTTCATTTACAAAGCCTTGATTTATTGGAACGCAGCCAGCAGGCCCAAACCGATTTACAGCAGGAAAACCGAATCTTGACCGAGGTAAATACCGAACTGGATGATTTTGTCTTTTCGGCCTCCCACGACCTTAAATCGCCTTTATACAATATAGAGAGCCTTTTAGAAATACTGACCGAGGCCATTGCCCAGGACCCGATAGAAAGAGAAGAGGTGAACGGGCTAATTCAGATGTTGCAAACCAATCTGAAAAGCTTTGGCCGGACCATTGAAGACCTGACCACTTTTGTAGAAATCAATTTACAGCAAACCGACGAAAAACCCGAAGAGGTAAATATTTTTGAAGTAGTAGAACATGTAAAACAGGATTTAAATAAGTTAATAGAAGATTCTCAGGCTAGAATAAAAGTAGTAGGCCAGGATAAACTAACTTTAAATTTTTCGAAAAAGAATTTTAGGAGTACCCTTTACAACCTGTTAAGCAATGCCATTAAATACCGTTCTCCGGAAAGAACGCCGGAGGTGCTGGTAAAAATGGAAAAAGTAGACGGTAAAATAAACCTTTCGGTTTCGGACAATGGCGTGGGCATTCCAACGGATAAACAAGATATGCTTTTTACCATGTTTAAACGCTTCCATAGCCATGTAGAAGGCAGTGGCCTGGGTTTATATATTGTTAAGCGGTTAGTAGATAACCATAAAGGGCAAATTCAGGTAGATAGCACCTTAAACCGGGGCACTACCTTTACCATTACCTTTTAGAAATTTTATAATCGGGTCGTTACAGAACCCCTCTCACCCAAATTCACACCCTAAAGCAATCAAAATTAACCAGCAAAATTAAATTTCTGGTTGTGCTAGTTTTAGCTGCTATAGTACGTAAAGGTAACGCAGTACTCTATCCCCAGAATCGGCCTGTTGGCGGCTATTATTTTTGTCTTTTAAAAAATTGCCACGATTCGGTAAATCCATTTACATCTTCGGGAAAAGCATGCTCTCCGCCATTTACTTTTAGCAAGACTATTTCCGGCTTTTTACCTTGTTTATAGGTATACTGGGTAATGGTTTGTTTGTTATTTGGGTTGGAGTCCGGCAACTGTTCTACTTTTGG
>NZ_JBMQUD010000078.1:0-102804 GCF_057359045.1 Adhaeribacter sp. | reverse complement strand
CGGTTAAAATATTCGGGTCGAAAATGATGTCTTCGGGCGCAAAGCCGACTTCTTCGGTTAATATTTTGTAAGCACGAGCACAAATTTCAGTGCGGCGCTCGTAGTTATCGGCCTGACCTTGCTCGTCGAAAGCCATTACCACCACGGCGGCACCGTAACTGCGCACTTTGCGGGCTACTTCTTTAAATTTTTCTTCGCCTTCTTTTAAACTAATGGAGTTAACAATGCACTTACCCTGTACACATTTTAGACCGGCTTCAATCACGCTCCACTTAGAAGAGTCAATCATAACGGGCACGCGCGAAATATCGGGCTCCGATGCAATCAGGTTGAGGAAATGGGTCATGGCCTTCTCAGAATCGAGCATGCCTTCGTCCATGTTTACGTCGATAATTTGGGCGCCATTTTCTACCTGCTCGCGAGCGATAGATAGCGCCTCATCGAAATTATCGTTCAGAATTAATCGGGCGAATTTTTTGGAACCGGTTACGTTGGTCCGTTCGCCAATATTAATAAAAGTAGAACCTTCGAAAATGGTTAAAGGCTCTAAGCCGGAATATTTAGGAACGGCCGGTAATTGGGGTTTCTGGCGCGGTGAATATTCAGCAGCAATGCGGGCAATTTCTTTAATGTGCGGCGGCGTGGTACCACAACACCCACCCACAATATTTACAAAGTTATGCTCCAGAAAATCGCGGATGTGCGCGCCCATTTGCTCCGGACTTTCGTCGTACTCGCCAAAAGCATTAGGTAAGCCCGCGTTGGGGTAAGCGCTCACGTAAAACTTAGAGGCCTTCGACAAAGACTGAATATGCGGACGCAATTGTTTAGCACCCAAAGCGCAGTTCAAGCCTACACTCAACAAAGGCAAATGCGAGATGGAATATAAGAAAGCCTCTACGGTTTGGCCCGAAAGGGTCCGGCCGCTGGCATCGGTAATGGTGCCCGACACCATAATGGGCAAGCGCTTACCGGTGCGCTGCGAATACTGGTCGATGGCAAATAAAGCCGCCTTGGCGTTCAGCGTATCAAATATCGTTTCTACCAAAAGCGCATCCACGCCGCCGTCTACCAAGCCTTCAATTTGTTCGGTGTAAGCTATTACGAGTTCGTCGTAGGTGATAGCCCGGTAAGCCGGGTCGTTCACGTCCGGCGACATGGAAGCGGTGCGGTTGGTCGGGCCGATAGCGCCCGCTACAAAACGAGGCTTGTGCGGTTCGCGGGCGGTAAACTCATCGGCGGCCTCGCGGGCAATTCGCGCCGATTCATAATTAAGTTCGTAGGCCAGGCTTTCCATGCCGTAATCGGCCATCCCAATGGTAGTCGCACTAAAAGTATTAGTTTCTGCAATATCGGCGCCGGCCGCAAAATATTGGCTGTGAATTTCTTTAATAATGTGCGGCTGCGTGAGCGATAGTAAATCATTGTTGCCCTTCAAATCCGAAGGATAATCTTTAAAGCGCTCGCCCCGATAGTCGGCTTCTTCCAGCTTGTATTGCTGAATCATAGTGCCCATGGCGCCATCGAGCACCAGAATGCGTTTTTTAATTTCTTCTTCGATGCGCGTAATGGCGCTTTCGGTAGCAATCGTTGTCATAGTAATCGTGCGTTAAGCAAAAATTAGGGCTTTTTAGGCCAGTTTTTGCTTATCAAGATATTCGTGTGAGTTAGTCCGGATTTATGCAATCTGTTTATCTCATCTTTCCCACGGCCGTGTACCGTTTGCGGGATGGAAGTAGCACCCTGCTTGCCAGGGTTGCTAAGACTTCAACGGGCCATGTCCCTCGGTCTTTCTTGATAAGTGGTGCAAATATAAATAGTTAAAAGATAATTAACAAGTATATCTTAAATAGTATATATATTCTAAAGAGTAGCAATAAAAAAGTAGGGTAAAACATTTTATCACTGGAGAAAGCATAAGGGATAAGTCGCTTGCATAAAATAAATTTTCTAAAGCTTCTCAGCGCCACATTCGGGCGCAAGGGCCATGCATAAACTATGCTTTCTGGTGGCTGCTTAAAATATTTATACAGAAAGGTGTGGCATTGATTTTAAGGGTGCTTCTGGTTGATAATTTAGATTGGAGCAGTTCTGAAAAGTTGTTCCAAATAATCTTTCAAAGAAACTGGTAATAGCTCTTGCGCCGATAAATGCTAAGTAAAGGCAAATATTTGTTTTGTACTTTAATTTTAATTAGCTGTTCATAGTTTTTCTTCGAGCCACAGAAAACCCGCGCACACCAAGAAAAAAATAAAGAAGTAAATCTGGGGCCAGGGTTCCTGTTTGTAATAATATTGAAGCGGCTCTTTTTTATTTGTTGCTGCTTCTTTAATCCATGATTTTGTTTGGTTTAGCCTTATGTGCTGCTGTTGGGAAGTCCAGGCTGTAGCGGGGAAAACATAGAATGCGTGCGGTGTGCCGCCGGGTTTTTGTACCTGGTGCCAGCCGGCTTGCCGTGGCCAGTAAGTACCCGTAAACCGATGGGGTAAAACCGGGTGTTGGGCCAGATAAACAGACGTACTATCGGCCTGGGTTGTACGTACTAACGCTTCAGGAAAATCCGGTTTCGCCAGATTCCCAGTATATTCTGCGAGGTGTAAGGTAAGTTGCTGATTTACGTAGGAATGCGGCGTGGCGGTAGTGTGCCAGGTGTGGTTAGCCAATAGCGGTTTGGTTAGCTGGCTCAATACAAAAGCCCAATATTGGTTATAAGTTGCCGAATCGCCGGCCAGGCGCCAGCTAAAGGTTTCGGGAAGTAAGCTAAAGGCTACCGTTCCCCAGCCCTGTTTTTGGGCAGCAAGCAGGGTGCCCTGGGTATGCCAAACTAAATTCTTTAACGTTGGATTAAAATTAATGGTAGCGGGTGCGGTTAAACCAGACGCGGTTTTTTGCCTCTCGGGCCAATAAATAGCGGCTACATTTGTTTTGGCGTTTGGGGCCGGCTTAAACCGGAAAGCGGCTAATAATGGGGGGTTAGATGGCATAGGCCATGTGGCCGGAAGCGCTAATAACCCCAAACCATTCGTCCGGATGGCCCGGACTAAATTATTTTGCTCAGTTACGGTTAAGTGCTGCAGGGCATCCGAGTCGGTGACAATTAAATCGAATTGATTGAGTAGCGCGGAAGATAAAACCGAGAGGTTTTGGCGGTTAAAGTTAAGCCATTCGGTTTGGTAAACATTTTTACTGATAGTAGTGCGTACCGCTACTGCGTGGCCGGCAGCAGCCAGGTAATTCTTTAAAAATTTAAACTCGAAACCGGGCGAGGCTTGTAATAAGAGCACCTTAATGGATGGCCGGGGTGCCACAACTACTGGTACTGGGCCCGCATAAGTTGTTGGTTTTGATTTTTCCTTTTCTTCGAGGGTTAAAACCCATTCGCCGGTTTGTTTAGGTAAATACCGAAGCAAAAATCGGTTGTAACCTGCTTTGTTTAGGGTGATAGAATCCTGGCGTTTACCAGCCAGAGAAAGAAAAAGCTGAGTAGTTTTAGCCGTAGCCTGGTAATATTGGCCCGTAACGGTAATATTTTCTCCGAGCAGCATTTCATTTGGCCAGTTAACCTCAGTAACTCCTGCTGGCGGGGCGTTTAAATGCGTAATCAGTTGCACAGAATCTGCTTCGGCCAACTCATCGGCAGTTAAACCATATCCTAAAACGTGTAGTTGCCTTACCTGCGGATGGTTTGTTCTTATTTCTTTAAGGCTGTTTATTTGTAGGCCAGGGCCGGTTACTTGGGCGTAACGGAAAATACTTTGGTTGCGGCCAACTTTGCGTCTTAATACTTTTAAGGAATCGGGGTAGTAACCGGGGGTAAGCAGTATGGCCTGGGTGGTGTTTTGCCGGATAGTCCTTTGGGGAGGCCGGGCAACGAAAAGCAGCGCTATAACGGCCCCCACAATGGCCAGCGACCGCCAGGCCAATCGGCGACGATTAGGTCGCTGCCAGGCCAGCCATAACAGCCCGCCGGCCAGTAAAACAGCACCGATATAGTAATAAATGTTTGCCAATGGGTTAAGTACTATTTTATATTCTGGAAATATTTTTCGGCGAGTGCGTGCCGGTACGTTGGCGTTGGGGCCGGGGTGTTTACCGGTGGCGGTAACAAATTACTGAATGCCCTTATCAGGGTTTGTAAGCAAGATTGGCAAAGTGGTTGCCCGGTTTGCATTTGGGAAATAATAGTGCGCAAATCTTGCAAAGATGTTAAATACCTATCTGGTTCTTGTAAAGCCGCGGCGGCCAGTTCGGGGCCGGCCTGTTGCAATAAAGTTGCCTGCTTAGCGTCATAATTTTGTTTTTCAGTTTGTTTTAGTAACCAGGTAAGGGCCTGCCGGCTGGCCGGATAAAGATTTTTTGCTTCTTTTTTTGTTTGGGTTTCAATTTTGTTTACCTGGGTTAAATCGCCGGTTAGCCTTTTTTCGGCTTCCTTTAGTGGGGGTAAGGGAAAACCTGTTTTCCGGACGTATACCCGGCTACTTTGCTGCACGTCTTTCAGTAACCGTAAAGCTTTGTACTCAAAAGGCAAAGCCTGGCGGGGCTGGTGCAGACGTAAACGCAATTCGGCTTCCCACATTTGGGCCAGAGCTGCTTTTAGCTTTACTTTAATGGCAGGTTCAAAATAGGTAGCTTCTTCTTCGTTGTTGTGCCGGTGTATAAATGGGGCCAGCGCATTGCCAGAACTTTGGTTCCCGTGGTCGTGGCCATCGTCGTCGGAGTGGGTTTCCGGTTTTGCTGCTGGGTTGGCGCCCGCATTGGTTTCGTATTCTTCGCCTAGAAATTTGCCGTAGCGCAGGCGCAATATTTTTTGCTCTTCGCCTAAATTCTGTGATCTGTCTTGGAAAGCTGTTTTGTCCAGGCTTTTACTTTTGCTAATTAACTTTTCGGTATCGATAATGAGCTGGCGCTGGCTCCGGAAATAAGTGGGTACGGTATTCAGGCCCATGGCTAAACCATCAAAATCAGTAGTTACCGTTGTATCTTCCAGTTGTATTAGAAAACTTTCGGTGCGGGTATAACCACGATTATTATCCTGGGCCTGCAAATAAAAATACAGTTCGTCGCCGTACGTTAGGCCCAATGATCTTAGGTTTATGCTTTGCCGGGCCTGAAAGGAAGTTTTGTTTTCGTTGGCAGAAATATGTAGCGGTAAGTTTACTTGTTTAAATTTAACGTTTTCGCCGGAGCCCTGGGCAATGGTAGCTACCAAATCAACATTTTGTAACCTGTAATCGTCGGTAATAGTAGCCCGTACGGGTATTATTTGCGGGTCGCCGAAAGCTACCGCGGTAAATGCGCCAGGATTTTGTACCGTTATGCGCGGAGGCTGGTCTTTGATGACTGTTACTGCGTAATATTCCGACTTCTGGTTATTTAGGTTTATGGTATAAATAAAAGGCTGGGTTACCCGCAAACTAAAGGTAAACTGGTTGTGGTGCTCAGGTGTTGGTTTGAAATTTAGATTCTTCTTTCCGGCCCCGGACAACTGGAGGGTATTAACTGGCCCGGTTGTTTTAATTTCCCAGGTTATCAGAGCGCCTTCTTCGGCTTTAAAACTAGGTGTACTTACCCTATAAGGTTGGCGCTGGGTATACGGTGGTGGCACAACCCTAATAGTAATTTGCTGTACCTGGGGTAATATTTTCCGGACGGTTTGCATGGCCGGAGCCGAAATAGCTGTTGCGTTTGGTGCCTTTGGAGCCAATGACTTGAGTAAAAACAACAGGCCGGCAGCAGCCAGACAACTTATTAGAATATACCAGGCCTGCCGGTACTGTACGGGAGTAATTTGTGCCGAATTTAATTGATTGAAGTAAGGTTGTATGCGTTGGCGTTGCATTTGCTCCAGCAGCGTCAGTCTATCGGGCGGTAACAAAAATAGTTGGCAACTTTCTTCCAGTTCCGGATGGGTACGGTTTAAGTGCCGGCAAATAATGGCCGGGGTAATTTGTACTACTCCATATAATTGAAAGCCTGCCCACAACAAGAAAGCTCCTAACCCACCGAGGCAAAACAGCCAGATTATTACATTATAGGGCCATTGGTAAAGTATAGCGGCCAGCACCAGCAATACGCCCAGGAGCAGCACCCCGTAGTAACCCAGCTTACGCTGCATGTAGTTTTGCCGTACCTGCTGGAAAAAAAGAATAGAACTCATAAAGTAGCACGACGGTAAGACCAAATCCGTTCGAATAAAAATAACAAAGCCGCCATGCCCCAGAACCAATCTTGCAGGGGCTGCTGCCGGCTAAGCCTTGCCGGTAACAAATAGCGGACAAAAAAAATGGGCTGAGCCTGTTCCGGGCTCAGTATTCTTTGGTCGTGGGGGAGAAAATGCCCGGTGGTTTGTTCCGGGAAAAGCAAGTTATAAATAATTTCGGGGAAAAGCGGGTTTTCGGTTAAGCCGGCCCAGGCCAGGTTAAACCGGCTCCCGAAATAATAAATATTGCCTTTGCCCACGGATTGCCTTTGCAGGAGCTTTTCGCCAAAATTATTCGTCCAGATGGGGAAACTACTTGGGGAATTTGATAATTGCTGCTGGTAAATCCGGATAGTAGCCGGGGTAAAATCAGGACGAAACCAGGTAGTCTGGTTAAGTTTTGGAGCAGCAGGCGCATCTTTTAATAGTTGCATACCAGCTTGCAGGTGCTGATCTACTGCGGCGGACCAATTGGCATCGGATAACCAGAAAAGCCAAATACTGCGGGGGGTAATAGTGGTAGGGCTGGTGGTAAGATTAATGGAAATAGGTTGGCCTGTATAGCTGCTGATGGCTTTTAGGGCCGCTTGCACATATTGGGCATCGGCTTGCCGGGAGCGATCGTAAAAAACAGTTATTTCGGGTGGTGTTTGCTTAATCCGTACAGAATCGGAGCCGGAACGTAAATATTCCTGCCCGCCGCCAGGTAAGTACTGCCAGGAAGATAGTTCGGGTTGGAGCAGCGCGGTGCCGGATTGGGGCAATGGCATGGTAACCAGTTTAAAATGGGTGCCGGTGGCTGAACTGGTACCCAGGCGTACGGCAAGCGTATCGGGATTAATTTTAAAGGCGGCCTGTACCCACAGACGAGGCATTGCTGCCGGAAAAGTTAACCACCGGAAAGTGCGCGGCAAATTGGGCCGCGAACCTCTAAAATATTTTAACTCTGTGGGTGTGAAAATAATATTATCGGCGGTATCCGGAAAATTTTTAGCCAGGAGAGTAGCCATAAACCAATAATTTTCAGGCGCAGCCGGTACATTCATCGGTTCTTTCCCAGATTTAATAGCTTCCCATTTTGAGGGAGTAATTAAACTAAAGGAAGGCGTAAATGTGTGTAGGCTATAACCTTGCCCGATTAAGGAATCTACGGTAGATTGGATTTGCTTTAAAGATGCCGGGGCCAGCAAATCGGGCGCCACAAACACATTTTTACCCGGCACTCCGGCTTTGTTGTTTAGCCAAACCGGGCTGCACAAGCATAAAACCAGAAAACTAAGCAGCAAACAACGCAGCAGCAACAACCATAGGTTTTGTAACCGGAAGCGGCTTACCCGTTGGCTTGCGGCGGCTTGTAACCACCGGATGCTGCCTACCTGAATAACACCAGGCTTTTTCTTGTGCCACAAATGAATAAATACCGGTACCAAAAGACCTACCAAGGCAATTAACCAGAAAGGGGAAAGCAGTTGGAACATGCAGTAAAATCAGCTAGTAAAAATATTATGAGCGTTTAGTTGTGGGGTTATTTGTTTAGGTGAATAAGTGTTTTGTGGCAGAACCGGTGGTGGTAAACGTTTAAAGCAATTCAGTAATATTTTTGGCGGGTTTTTAAGAAGGTGCGCAGGGCCGTATCTAGCGGTTGGTGCAAATACAGGCGTTGGTAATGGATGCCTTTTTTTCGGAGCGATTGCTCCAGGTTAAGCAACCAGGCCCCGTATTGTTGCTGGTAAACCGTTCGGTGCCGGGCCGCATCTACCTGTACCTGTTCGCCGGTTTCCAGATCTTCAAAAGTAATTAAGCCGTTATACGTTAAGGTTTGTTCTTGCTGGCCGATTAAATGCAGTAAAATGACGTCTTGGCTCCGGTTGCGCAGCCCTTGCAACAAGCTGGTTATTTCGGTTTCCTGCTCGTACATATCGCTTATAAAAATTGAAATGGTTTTTTGTTTGGTGTAGCGCAGCAGCCGTTGCTGAATTTTTGCTTCGGCAAACTTGCCAGCGGGCGCTGTTTTGTCTAAAGTTTGCCAGAACCGGTGCAAATTACCCTGATTGGCCTGCGGCAGTACGTCTTGTAATTGCGCCTGCTGCAAAATGTGTAAGCTTATTTCGTCGCCTTGTTGCGTAGCCAGGTAGCCCAAAGCGGCCATTGCCAGGCGGGCGTAAGCTATTTTGCTAATACCGTTTTCGGTGTGGTTTAAAGAATGGCTGGCATCCAGGATAAACTGCACGCGCAAATTGGTTTCAGCTTCGGCCTCGCGAATAAAGTAGCGGTCGGATCGGGAAAACATTTTCCAGTCGAGGCGGCGTAAATCGTCGCCGGGTTCGTAGCTGCGGTATTGGCTAAATTCTAAGCCGGCTCCCCGGCGCTGACTCTGGTGCAAGCCCGTTTTAAAGCCCACTACTACCATTCGCGCTACCAATGCCAGGTCTTTCAACCGAATCAGAATTTGCGGGTTAATCATTTTTAATTGTTAATTGTTGGTTGATGATTGCCAAGTGCTTTGTTTGAAATCCTTAATTTTTTGCCCAAAGGCTAAATCCACCTCTCGCCAAAAAAATACTCAATACCAATATTTAACCTTAGCAATATTTTTATCTAAGTTTTACAGCACTTGCCCTGGAAAAAAATAATATCAAATAACTCATTTTAAAATAGCTGCCGGTAAGATAATGGCCTGCAGGAGTTTGGTTATGGCGTGATCGGTGTTTATTTCTTCGGCTTCGGCATTATAGCTTAATACCAAGCGGTGCCGGAGCACGGGGTAAGCCAATAAGCTAATATCCTGGGCGGTAACGGCAAACCGGTTGTGCAGCAGGGCGCGGGCTTTGGCACTTAAAATAAGCGCTTGCCCCGCTCGCGGACCAGCTCCCCAGCGTACGTAATTTTTAATAAAATCAACCTTAGAAATAGCCGGGCGGGTATTGCGTACCAATTGGTTTACAAAAGCAATTAAATCGGGGCTAATGGTTACTTCGCGAACTAAAGCTTGGAGCTTCATTATTTCGTCGGCGGTTATAACCGGCGAAATTTTTGAAGATTGCGCACCGGTAGTACCAGATAAAATATGCAGTTCTTCCTGCTCGGTGGGGTACTTAATGCGAATGTACAACAAAAAACGATCGAGTTGGGCTTCGGGCAAAGGGTACGTGCCGGCCTGCTCAATGGGATTTTGGGTGGCCAGAATAAAAAAGGGGCGGGGTAGCGGGTAGGTTTTGCCGGCGTAGGTTATTTCAAACTCCTGCATGGCCTCTAGTAAGGCGGCCTGGGTTTTGGGTGGTGTACGGTTTATTTCGTCGGCCAGCACAATATTTGCAAACACCGGACCGGCATTAAATTTAAAAAAGCGTTTGCCGGTGCTGTGGTCTTCTTCTAATATTTCGGTGCCCAAAATATCGGTGGGCATTAAATCGGGGGTAAACTGAATGCGCCGGAAAGCACAGGCGGTAGCCTGGGCCAGGGTCCGGACCAAAAGGGTTTTGGCCAAGCCCGGTACACCCTCCAGTAAACCGTGCCCGCCGGCCAATAAAGTTATGAGTACCTCTTCCAGCACTTGTTCCTGCCCGAAAATTACTTTGCCTACTTCGGTTCGGAGATTAGGTATTTTGGCTAATAAAGCTTGTACAGCGGCTTCGTTATTCATTTTTTAGCTGGTTTGATTAAAGTTTTTCAGATTTGGTAAGGCACTGCTGTTTTTTTTGTGGAGATAAGCGGGGGAATTGTCTCCATTAAGCAGGCTTTACCCAAAATCATTGGTGAGCGTTAATACAAGGTTTGTTATCTAATATTTTATTATCTCTATTAATTAGAGCAAAGTTTCCTTAGTTTAAAATGAATATAGTCCGGAATAGTTAAGCTTATTGCTTAAATATCAGGCGGTTAAAGCATGCATAATTATATTTACGCCAAATTTGGTATTGTCTTCGGCCAGCCAGCGTTTGTTCCGGTAGTCGTAGTCCCATTCGCAGCCGTAATCTTTGTTGCTGTATAACACTCCAATGCGGCCGTTTACCAGTATGGCTTTTAAATAATCGTGCACCAGGTCGTCGCCCCAGCCGTTTAGTTCAAAAGAAGTTGTAGGCGGCCCTTCCGGAAACTTAAAGAAAGCCCGGTAGAGCGGGTGCGCATTGGAAATTTTCTGCAAAGCGTTTGGGCCAAAACAAACCTGCATCTGCTGCTCAAACGAACGGGCAAAAAGGCCGTCAATATCGTGGTTGCAATCGTCTGCAAATACAAAGCCGCCGTTGCGCACATAGTTGGTAAAGTTGGTTTTTTCTTTGGGGCTAAACTGCACCAGTTTGTGGCCACTGAGGTAGCAAAACGGATACTTAAATATTTCCGGGCTTTCCAGCGCTACAATTTTTTCCTGGGCGTTTATTTTTAGTGTGGTGTATTCAATTAAAGAATTTAAAATATTGGTCGGCATGCGGGCGTCGGTGTCCCAATCGCCGGAGCGGTACTGCAGACGCACAAACGTAAAAGTCGAAACTACAGGCATGAATTAAGTTAAACGTAATGCTGGGCCAAGAGCCAAGTTTAGCCGTCAGAAAAAATATTCTCTCCCCAAATTAAGAAATATTCTAGTAAACCAATGGGTTTAGGTAATCTCTTACCCAAGCAAGTTCGGACAATATATATATCGGGGTTAAATAGCATACCCGAAGCAATGCTAAAAGTACTCTTAATTAAAGGTATTATTAAATTTAACTTCTAATCGACTAAGAATAATTTAAATTAAAATAAAATACCTTATATTGGTTAAGATTTTATCAGGTAAAGTAGTTTAATAGAAGTTTACCAAAATTTTTCTTTTCGCTCTTTTTTGCTGTTTGTCTCAGAATAAACCAATAGGTAAAAAAATAGTGCGTGGGTGTAATTTAAGTTGAGGCGGGAAGACAGAAGAAAAAATATATTTATTTATTAATATATTTAAAATTATTGATATATATTTGTTTAGCCAAAGCAGTAAAAATCAAAGTGTTAATTGCCTGGTCTAACATTACCCACAATGCTTTTGTATTTCGTAAATTTTTCTGGTCAGAATTCCCGTGCTCGGTGGCTCCCTATCTGGCTGATATTGGTTTTAGCGGCAGTGCTGCGGTTAAATAATATTACCCAGCCTTACATAGATGCTTTTAGTTGGCGGCAAGCCAGTACTGCCATGATGGCCGATAATTTTTTGCACCGCAACCCTAATATTTTATACCCCGAGGTAAGTTGGAGCGGACCGGGCCTTAGTTACCAGGGGCGCGAATTTCAGACGGTTACATATATGGCGGCTTTACTTTACCGCGTAGTAGGGCAGCACGATTGGGTAGGCCGCGGTGTGGCCATTCTGTTTGGTTTGTGGGGCATATTTGCGCTTTACCAACTTACCCGGCGGGTCTGGGACGAAAAACATGCCCTGGCTACGGCTTTGGTTATGGCCATTTTACCCGGTTCTGTTTTTACTGATCGTTCGTTTTTACCGGACCCGGCCATGGTTTCGTTGGTGGTAACCAGTTTATGGCTATTGGTGGCGTATCTGCAAACAAATAAAACGTGGTATTTAATGCTGGCGGCCATTATGGGGTGTTTGGGCTTTTTAACCAAAATACCGGGTTTGCTGGTGGGCATTCCTATGGTGTATGCTGCTATTGCCATTTTACAGGCTAAAAAAGAATTATCGTGGCAGCGGCTAGGCATTATGGTGGGGGTAGCACTAGTAGCTTTGTTGCCGGTAGTAGCTTATTATTTATGGGCGCGTCACCTGGCGCTTACTTACCCCCCGCACCATTTTGCCGGCTCCGGTAACTGGCTCTGGGATGAAGGTTTAAAAAGCTGGATAAGCAAGCGGTTTTACCTTCTAAGTTTCTACAATGTTATGCTTTATTGGTTGTGGGGCTTGCCAGGTTTGGTGCTGGTATTTTTTGGCTTGCTCTATCTGCCACCACTGGTTGCCACCTCTGCCCAGGAACCAACTAAAGCTTTGGTTAAAGCGCCGTGGTTTTACCATTTTTGGTTGGCTGGCTGTGTTTTCTATTATATTATTGGGGCGCAGGAGCTGATTCATAATCCCTGGAACTTCCATATTTTCAGCCCGGTGGCGGCGGCCTTTGCCGGGCGCGGACTGGTAATATTGGGGAGTTTGGGCAAAAATACCATTGGTGCCCGCTCTTGGCTGCCGGCTATGCGAGTAGCGGTAGTGCTGGTGTGTATGGGTTACTCGAGTATTTCTATTTTAAGAAACGCGCTGTACAACAGCCAGAATGCTTACCGCAGTTACCAAATGGGTATGGCCCTGCAACAGTTAAGTAAACCCCAGGATTTGGTAATTACCATTCCAGAAGATATCGGCGACCCGGTAGCTATATATTACAGCCGGCAGCGGGGCTGGGTATTTCCGCCGGCAGATGGCTGGGCCCCTACGGCCCTGCCCGCCAACGACCAGGAATCTATCCAACACCTCGAAAATTTACGGGCGCAAAGCGCCGATTGGTTTGGCATTGTTAGCACGCATTACCAGGATATACTGTATAACCACCCGCAACTGGCGCGGCACATTCAGGCAACTTGTCAGCTTCAGGTCCAAACAGAAAATTACATCATTTTTAAAGTACCCAAGCAGGCTGTGTTAGCGCGCACCGCTACGTCGCCGGCCCGACCGGGAACAGTGGTAAAATAACCCTATCGGCCCACCTGGTTTTATCCGGATTAAAAAATATTAGATAAAATGTATAAAGTTAAATTATCGGTTGTTATTACCCTGCTGAACGAAGAAGATAACATCCATCCGTTGCTGCAAAAGCTACATGCGGCCCTTACCGGATACGACTACGAAATTATTCTGGTAGACGACGGCTCTACGGACCAAACTGTAAACATGGTTAAATTATTTGCGGACGAACGCGTGCGGCTGCTTATTTTTTACAAAAATTATGGTCAAACTTCGGCTATGGCTGCCGGTATTGCCCAGGCCCAGGGCGAGTACATTGTAACCATGGACGGTGATTTACAAAACGACCCAACGGATATTCCGATGATGCTGGCCAAGCTCGAAAATGAAGGCTGGGACGTGGTGGGTGGCCGGCGGGCTAAACGACAGGATGGCATGGTGTTGCGCAAAGTGCCCAGTAAAATTGCGAACGCCATTATCCGGAAGATGACGGGGGTTTACCTGAACGACTATGGCTGCACACTGAAAATATTTAAAAACAGCATCGCCAAAAATTTAGGCCTTTACGGGCAGTTGCACCGTTTTGTGCCGGTGTTGGCCAAGTTGCAGGGCGCCAGAATAACCGAAGTAAATGTAAAGCACCACGCTCGCATTCACGGCCAATCTAAGTACGGATTGGGGCGTACCTTTAAAGTAATGAGCGATTTGCTGCTGATGGTCTTTTTCCAGAAATATTTGCAGCGCCCCATGCACTTATTTGGTTCGGTCGGTATAATTGCGTTTTTAGCCGGTTTAATTATTAATTTCTACCTCGTCGGTGAAAAACTGTTTGGTGCCGAAATTGGCGGGCGTCCCTTACTTATATTAGGTGCTTTGCTAATTTTAGCGGGCATTCACCTGATTACCTTTGGTATTATTGCCGAAATTCTGATGCGTATTTATTTTGAATCGCAGGATAAAAAACCGTACAATATTAAAGAAGTATATATTGGCCAAAACGAGTCTGAAAAAATATCTTAAATTTTGCTTAAAGCTGGCGTTTACCCTTGTAGCCGTATACTTTGTACTACGCGAAATTGACTTAAGCCAGGCTAAGCAATTATTAGCGCACCTGCAGTTTGGCTGGTTGGTAGCCGCTTTAATTTTGTTTAACTTATCTAAAATTGTAAGCGCTTTTCGGCTAAATAAATATTTCGAGGCCATTCCGGTAATAATAGATAAAAGCCTGAACCTGAAGTTGTACTACATTGGCATGTTTTACAATTTATTTTTACCCGGTTCTATTGGCGGCGATGGGTACAAAGTATATTTAATTAACCGGCTGTACAAAACCAAAGTTAAAGACCTGATAAGCGCCTCTTTACTGGATCGCATTAGCGGACTGGCCGCCCTGGCATTTTTAGCTGGTATTTTGCTACTTTTTACCAACCACCGGCCGGTATTTTTTAATTTTAACTTGGTAGTGGGGGTAGCTACCCTATTGCTGCTGCCGGGGTATTATGTATTTTGTGTTTGGTTATTCCGGAAATTTATAGGCCAGTTCTGGGTAACCGGGTATTATTCTTTTCTGGTGCAGCTTTTACAGGTAATTTGTGCGGTTTGTCTGTTGCAAAGTTTCGGCGTTCGTGGGCAATATATAGATTACCTGGCCCTTTTCCTTATTTCTTCGGTGGTATCGGTTTTGCCCATTACGGTAGGTGGCGTAGGGGCCCGCGAGTTGGTGTTTCTGCTCGGTTACCAATATTTGCCAATCGATAAAACTGTGGCGGTATCTTTTAGTTTACTCTTTTTTGGTATTACGGCGCTTTCTTCGCTGGTAGGCGGGGTTTTTACCGTAACCCCCAATACGCCGGAGGGCAGTATGCTTAACCCGCAAAAATTAAGTAAAAGAATATTTTAACTAAACAGTGAGATAGCGGGGCTTAAGAAAATCTCCTAACGACCAGCTACCTTACCGTTCTGCCTGTTAAATATTAAAACCTGATTCTGTCTTTGCCGGCTCTTAGTAGCCCGCACTTACTAACATAGAAATCAGCACCACGCCAATTCCAATGCCTAAAGCCCCGCCTGTGGCAGCTTTGCCTATTTTTCGGCGGTAAGCCTCAGCTTTGTAACCACTTACGTAGTGCGTGTTCTGGACCAGGTTGGTATCCATGTCTTCGGTGAATTTTAGTTTAGGCGGAACGGCTCCAATAATTATAGGGCCTGGCAAACCCATGGCCAGGGCAGTAGCGGCACTTCCCCAAAAAGCACCGGTTCCCCGGTAATGTTGGCGGGCATCTGTCCGGCCGCGCTGGTACATGGTTTTGGGATCGGCGTTGCTGGTGCTGTTTTGCGACGGAGTAATAATATTTTTGGTGCCGTCGGCATATTTAATCAGAAAAACCGACGCCTTAGCAATGGTTAAAACGGGGTAATGCAACGAATCGGCTTGTTTATAAATTATATCCTGTGAAGTAATATCGGTTACTTTAACCTTTAGTTCGTCGCCGGAATTGGTCAAAATAATGTCCTGTGCTTGCAGGCCCAGGGTAATAAACAGAAATAATAAAGATAGTATAGGTTTATTCATAAATAAAATAGGATAAAAGCTGTTAATGGGTGTGTTGTATAAGTATTATACAAATATATATTTTTGTTCTGAAGTATTGCTTAAACCTAAATATATTCATTGATTAATATAAACTTGCGGCGGGAGAGTCTATTCTTTTGATTTTAAGGCAAGAGAATATTTTACATTCTCTTGCGGGATGGGGTAAAATCTAAATTGTTAAATATTTAAATCAGCCGGGTACAAATAATAAGAAGCAAAAAAATGCGCTATATTTAATGCCCAGAATCAGACGTTTATTTTACCGGATATAAATAGGCAATTATCTGATAATAAATAATTTGTTCTGTTTAATTTTTGGCTTCTTAAAATAAGCAACCCGCTCAGGTAAGTAATTTAGAACTATTATTGTAAGCTATAATGGCCAATATTTGGTAGCGTACATCTTAGATAAATATTGATTGGCTTAGTTTTTAACGGAACTTACCCCCAGAATTAGATTTTACATTCTGTATAACATTTGTTTTATGGATGATCTTAAAATAACCATTGATACGCTTTCGGCAGAAGATAAAAAGGAATTTAACTATTTTATCCAACGGCAAAAAAACAAACGCAACCGCAAAGATTACGAGCTTTTTCAGTTATTACAGGGCAAAAAAAGTTACAAACCCCAGGAACTGATTCAGCGGTTGTACCCCGAAGAACCCAATGCCGTGGCGTATTATGCCTTGCGCAAGCGCCTGATGCAGCACCTCACCGATTTTATTGTGCTCAAGCGCATGGAAGAAGACCCAACCGCCGGTTCTTCGATTATGGGTATGCTCTCGCTGGCTAAATATTTATTTGATGTACGGGCCGACCGCCTGGCCTGGAATATGTTGCGTAAAGCAGAAAAATTGGCTATTGCCAACGACCAGTTTGATTTGCTTAACACCATTTACAATGTACAAATAGAAAAAGCCGATTCTGAGTTTGCCGACGACTTGGACGAGATAATCCGGAAGCGCAATGAAAACAAACTGGCCGCCGACGAAGACGAGCGGGCCAATATTGCCAATAGCTTAATTATAAAGCACCTGGAAACTACCCGCCAGCAAGGCCGCGATTTACAATTCGACGACACCATCCAAAACATACTCAAAGCTTACGGTTTAAAAGAAGCGGTAAGTCAGCGGCCAGCCTTGTTTTACAAGCTCATGTCTATTACCCGGAGTTCGGTGCTGGCCCGCAAAGATTTTTATTCTTTTGAGCCTTTTATTATTAGCCAGTACCAACAGGTGCAAGCCACGCACGGGTTTTCGCCGGCGCACCAGTATTATAAAATTAGCTTGCTTTACATGATTGCGCACGTGTTGTACCGCAACCGTAAATTTTCGCAGTCTAACTATTATTTACAGGAACTCTACCAAACCATTACCGGCGAGGGCAAAAGCCTTTACTCTACTTTTTACGCCAAGTACGTTTTCCTGAAAACCGCCAACGATGCCTTTTTACGTAACCTGGAAGGCGCACTGAGCCTGATGTATGATTTGCTGCACCAGAAAAGCCATTTGCTAAGTAAGCGCCAGACCCTAACCGCCAGTTTGGGGCTTAGCTTTATTTATTTTGCCCAGGAAGCTTACCAAAAAGCCAACCGGGTACTCATGAACATTGAGCATTCTGATAAATGGTGCGAAAAAATAATGGGTAAGGAGTGGGTTTTAAAAAAGCACCTCGGCGAGTTAATTATTCAATATGAGTTTGGCAACCTGGATATAGCTTTAGATAAAGTTAAAAATATTAGGCGGAATTGCCAGGAATTGCTGGAGCAGCCGGTATATAAAAAT
The DNA here is from genome assembly GCF_057359045.1 of Adhaeribacter sp. Lineage (NCBI taxonomy): Bacteria > Pseudomonadati > Bacteroidota > Cytophagia > Cytophagales > Hymenobacteraceae > Adhaeribacter > Adhaeribacter sp. Next base: position 85,570 of record NZ_JBMQUD010000078.1, on the reverse strand, counting down.
GTAGCTGCCTTTATCCAGCTTTTAGAACAACTTATATTACAACCCGATGCCGCTACCCGCCGCACTTTTTTAAACCAGGTACAAAATGTACTGGAGTTTGTGCCGCCCGAGCGCGAAGATTTGCAAGCCATGAGTTATTATGCCTGGCTTAAATCTAAAATGGTAAGCCGCCCTTACTACGAGGTTTTGCTGGAACTAGTGAGTTAAAATTGGATAGGCAGGTTAAAGCTGTTTGGCAACGTTGCCGGAAAAAATATTCTTTTCCGGCCGGCTAATTATCTGTTTAAAAAGATATTTTTGTTTTTTGGAGGGCTTGGTTGGCCGCAAGGAGGCTTAATTTTCTGGCAATTTGTTTATTATTTAAACAGATACTAAGTAGTTTACTATTTAAGCTATTATGGGTTCGTAATTTTAATCTAAGAAAACTAGCCCCAACCCTAGCCATTGCTGAAAGCTAAAAAACTAACTACTAATAACTAATTACTGCTAACTTATGAGTATGGAGCAAACTTGGCGCTGGTTCGGCCCCAAAGATCCGGTGTCTTTATCTGATATCCGGCAAGCCGGCGCTACAGGCATTGTAACGGCTTTACACGAAATTCCTAACGGCGAAGTATGGCCCGTAGAAGCCATTCAGGAACGGAAACAATTAATTGAGCTAGACGAATCGGTGAGCCCGGCACGTCCGCGGGGCCTGCGCTGGTCGGTAGTAGAGAGTGTGCCGGTACACGAATATATTAAAACGGGCCATCCCGAGCGGCAGCGTTGCATCGAAAATTACAAGCAAACCATCCGGAACTTAGCCGCGTGCGGCATAGATACCATTTGCTACAATTTTATGCCTATATTAGACTGGACCCGTACCGATCTGGCTTACGTGGTAGAAGATGGCTCTGAGGCTTTGCGTTTTGATGCGGTTGCTTTTGCGGCTTTTGAATTATTTATTCTGCAACGGCCCGGTGCCGAGGCCACTTACAACCAGGCGCAAATAGCGGTGGCTAAAGAATATTTTTCGGGTTTGGATGCCCAGGCCCAAAAACAACTACAAAATAATATTATTGCGGGTTTACCGGGTTCCGAAGAAAGTTTTACCCTCACCGAATTTCAGGCGGTACTAAACACGTATGATCAGGTAGATGATCAGCAGTTGCGCAAGAACCTGGCTTATTTTCTGCAGGAAATTATACCGGTTGCCGAAGAAGCTGGTGTGCGTATGGCAATTCACCCCGACGATCCGCCGCGGCCAATTCTGGGTTTACCCCGCGTTGTAAGCACCGAAGCCGATTTAGTAGAGTTACTGAACGTAGTAGATTCGCCGGCCAATGGCTTTACCATGTGTACGGGTTCTTACGGTGTTCGGCCCGACAACGACTTGCCCGGTATGGTGCAGCGCCACGGCCACAAAATTAATTTTGTGCATTTACGCAGCACCAAACGCGACCCGGACCAACCCGAAACGTTCCATGAAGCCGACCACCTGGCCGGCGACGTTGATATGTACGCCGTGGTACGGGCCCTGGTAGAAGAAGAACAGCGCCGTCGCCGCGAAAACCGCCCGGATTACCAAATGCCTTTCCGGCCGGATCACGGTCACCGCATGCTCGACGACTTACATAAAAAAACCAATCCAGGTTATTCGGCTATCGGGCGTTTGCGCGGTCTGGCCGAATTGCGTGGCCTGGAATTAGGGATAATCCGGTCTTTGGACTTGCAGCCTGAAACGGTATAATACCCAAGCATCATACTAACATCTTTAATTAAAAAACCGGCACCCCATTTTTGCCCCAAGCTAGAAGGTGCAAAAATGGGGTGCCAGGTTATATTTTTGCTTTTAATAGCAAATAAAATTTATTTTTTGGCTTAATTTGGCTTGATGTTAAGGTTGATGCCGGATGGGTCTAAAACAATTAATTAAAAATTTCTCGGTAGCCTTGGTTGCCCTCCTGTTTTTTATAGGGGTTACTTTGGCTGCTTATTTTTTTTTAAAGAAGGAGGCAGAGGAAAGGTTCAATAATCGGTATACCACGCAAACCGCCCAAGCTAAAAGTTTAATTTATCGCCGGCTGAACAATTATATCCAGGCTCTTAAAGGAGCCCAGGGGTTGTTTACGGCATCTAACGATCTTACCCGTGAGGAGTGGGCCAGGTACTTTGATAACCTGGGGGTATACCAGAATTATCCGGGCATACAGGGTATAGGTTTTGCTCAAGTAGTACACCCCACCGATTCAGCCGCTCATATTCGGGAAGTACGTGCCGAAGGGTACCCGGATTACACCATACAGCCGGTTGGCCAACGGGAAGTATATGTACCTATTCTTTATATAGAACCCTTTACCGGTCGTAACCTGCGGGCCTTTGGCTTTGATATGTTTAGTGAGGCAACCCGCCAACGCGCCATGGAACGTGCCCGCGATACTGGTGAGCCCTCGGTTACCGGTAAAGTAAAGCTGGTACAGGAAACGAACGAAGATGTACAGGCCGGCTTTTTAATTTACCTGCCCGTATACCAGAGCCAACAGCAAACGGCTACTTCCGCTGAGCGCCAGCAATTGCTTAAAGGTTATGTTTTTAGTCCTTTTCGGGCCAGCGACTTAATGAACCAACTGTTTAATGAGAGCTATAACGATTTTGCCATTCAAGTTTTCGACGGATATCCGTTAACCGCAGAAAACCTTTTGTACGCCAATCGGCCCGATTATCCCTTACCCGATGGTAAACAAGAGAAACTCCTGCAAAAAGATTTAAAATTAGATATAGCGGGCCGCACCTGGATTATTCATTTTCAGGCGCTCCCTGGTTTTTTAAATAACCGCAGCAAACTCCCCGATTTTGTGCTGGTAGGTGGTATTTTTATTAGTTTACTAATAGCTTTTGCCTTTTGGTCGTTGGGCAATATGCAATACACTAACCGGTTAAAACAAACCATTACCGATAATGCTACCGTAGGACTTTTTATCTTAGATGGCAAAGGCTATTGTACTTTCATGAATCCAATGGCCGAGCAGATGACGGGCTTTACTTTGGCCGAAATGCAGAATCAAACCATGCATAATCTTATTCACTACATGCATCCGGATGGTTCGCCGTTTCCAATGGAAGATTGCCCGTTGGGAATAACCCTAACCCAAAATACTTCTTTACGGGAGCACCAGGATGTTTTTATCCGGAAAGATGGTACTTTTTTTAATGTAAACTGTACAGCTACGCCGGTATACGAAAGAGGTGCTTTTGTGTATATGGTGTTAGAAGTACGAGATATAACCAAAGAAAAAATAGCCCAGGCAGCGCTAATTGAGAGCGAAGCCCGGTTCCGGAGCATGGCCGACAATGCCCCGGTAATGATTTGGCTGAACGATGAGAAAAACTTAACTACTTACCTGAACCGGCAATGGTTGGAGTTTACCGGTCAATCGTACACAGAGGCGTTGGGTAGTGGCTGGACCAAGGCCGTACACCCCGACGATAAATTAAGGCTGCAAAATATTTTTGTGCAAGCCCATTTAAACAGAAGCAGTTTTGAAGTAGATTATCGCTTAAAACGAAAAGATGGCGAGTACCGTTGGGTGGTAAGCAACGGTAGCCCGCGTTTTAATAATGCCGGTAATTTCTTGGGCTATATTGGTTCGGTAATAGATATTACCGACCGCCGGGAAGCCGAGCAGAAAACAAAAGAGAACGCCAACTTACTGCATAAAATATTTCTGGAAGTACCGGCTATTGTGGCTTTAATCCGGGCAGCCGATCAAACCTATATTTTTTCAAATCCGTTATACCGCAAATTTTTAGGTAACCAGGCTTTGCCGGGCAAGGATATTCGGTTGGCCCATCCCGATATTTCTGGCCCAGGTTTATTTGATCGGGTAGACCAGGTAATTAGTACGGGTAAACCTTACGTGGGTAAAGAAGTGCCCATTAGCAACGAACTTAACGGAAAAAAACAAACCGGCTATTTCAACCTGGTTTACCAGCCTATACTGGACCCCGATGGGGCAGTAGAGGCCGTGTTGGTATTTGCTATAGAAGTTACCGAACTGGTAAACAGCCGGCGTAAGCTTATGCAAGCCAACGAAGAACTAAAACGGATGAACGATGAATTACGCCGTACCAACACCGATTTAGATAACTTTGTGTATACTGCTTCGCACGACCTAAAGGCGCCCATTGCCAACCTGGAAGGTCTCATTAATGATATGATGCACAGCATTTATACCCAGTTGGCTCCCGAAGAGCAATATGTATTACAGTTGCTCCAGGATTCTATTAACAAGTTAAAACGTACTATTTCTGATTTAACCAATATAACGCGGGTACAGAAAGAAGTAAACGAAAGCGAAATAAACCTTTCTTTTGCCGAAGTGCTGGCCGATGTAATGTTGGATATCAATCCGTTGGTGACCGAAGTGCAGGCCCAAATTACAACCGATTTTGCGGTACCCCAAATAACCTATGCCCGTAAAAACCTGCGCAGCATCTTATACAACCTGGTTTCTAACGCCCTTAAATACCACGACCCGGCCCGGCGCCCCGAAATTACCATCAGTACTGCTGCCGCCGGTAATTTTGTAAAACTTTCGGTTACTGACAATGGCTTAGGTATTCGGCCCGACCAGCAGCACAAACTTTTTTCTATGTTTAAGCGGGTGCATACCCACGTAGAAGGCAGCGGCATTGGGCTCTATATTGTAAAACGAATTGCCGAAAACAACGGCGGACGCATAGAAGTACAAAGCGAGCCCCATAAAGGATCTACTTTTACCGTTTACTTCCAGGTATAACCACTAATGGCGAGCAGCATATTTGCCCGGTAGTTAAAATCCGCATTATTTATTTAGTCGGGCTATCGGGTTAATAAAAAGCCGGCTAATTAATTATAACTATTCCTGCGATAATATTTAGCTAAAAAAGAAACCCAGCCTTTACGCTGGGTTTCTTTTTTATGTACCTGGGTACCAGTTACGTAAGCGTACCTCTATTTTGTTATCGCCGGCATTTACCTGGGTTTTAAAGGCGGCAACGTCACTTAAGCCATTCTGGCCCCGGTAATGGTATGGATATACTATTTTGGGTTTAAAGGCCAATACGGCTTGGGCCGCCTGGTCTACATCCATGGTATAAGGTAAATTCATGCAAATAAATGCTGCATCAATATTTTTAAGGGCACGCATTTCGGCTATATCTTCTGTATCGCCGGAAAAGTAAAGGTTTTTATCACCAATAGTTAGTACATAGCCGTTGCCGCGCCCTTTGGGGTGACGGGAATCAGCCGTTTCGGGGAGGTTGTACATGGGTACCGCTGTAATAGTAACGCCAAATTTAGTGTTTTTAGCACCATTTGCCAGTACCACCACTTTGGGTTTAAAAGCAGGGGGCAACATGTCGGCTACCGCCTGGGGTACCACAAACGTTGCTTTAGATGTATTTATGGCTGCCAGGGTTTTAAGGTCCATGTGGTCGCCGTGAATGTCAGTAATTAAAATTAAATCAGGCGTATCCAGGCCGGCAAAAAAGTTAGCGCCACCAGCCGGATCTACGTAAATGGTTTTGTTGTCCCATTTTAAAACAGCCGAAGCATGTTGTACCGGCTGAATGGTAAGCGGTCCTTTTTTAGTATCCAGCTTATCGGGAGTTGCCCGCTGGGCATAAGCCTGTAACATAGTAAAAGTAAACAAGGTGAGTAAGAGGTACTTTAGTTTCATGAGATAATAAGTTTAGGGGTAAACAATTGCCATAGCTTAATGTTTGGCCAGTGTTAGTACGATTATTCTATAAACGTAGTAGTTTAAAGATAATAAAAATGTTCACCTGCCTATTTTATTTACGTCTTGAATTAAATATACCGAAGATAAATTTTAAAGTGAATTACCTTTTGTAAGCGGATCCGGTTTATATTAAATAATTCCTTACACCATATTTGCTACTCATTTTATGCTGTTTCGAGCTTAAAAGATCTACCATTTGGACACAACTATGAAATGGCTCATTTGCTATAAAGTTTCTTCCTGCTTCTGTTATTTCTGGAGCGAATCTTTTGGGTAGAAAGCCATACCGACTACTTACCGTTATGCTTAATTACCTGTTTTACTTCCTAACCAGAAGATTCTTCTGGAACCAAGATTCTGGAATTCTTCGGATTCTGCAGAATGACCGAGATGGCAGGAATGTGTCTTAATCCTAAGCTTAAAAGATGAGGAAATTAATTTGAGATTAAATTCATAAAATAATTTTTTCTAAATAAATTAATATTTGGCGATGGATATTAATTATTGTATTTTTGACAATAACTAAGTAGCCCATTATTCAATTAATAACTATTTACGCCGTATAACCTTTATATCTGCCCAAATCATTAATTAACCTAAACCATGACCCAAAATATTTTTTTTAAACCTGCCTTCTTTCTGCTGCTAGGAGCCGGTATTTTCTTAAACGCTTGCGGCAATCAGAACGGGAATACTGCCCAAACCGAAGCAACCCAGGAGGGTACGGCTACTAATAGCGATAGTACTCAGCAAAAAGCCATCTCTAAACCGTTGGTAACCAATATTTATACTGCCGATCCTTCGGCCCACGTATTTAATGGTAGAATTTATATTTACCCCTCGCACGACATTGAAGCCGGCATTCCGCAAAACGACAACGGCGACCATTTTGCGATGCGCGATTACCACATTCTGTCGATGGATAGTATAGGCGGAAAAGTAACGGACCATGGTGTGGCGCTGGACGTTAAAGATATTCCGTGGGCCGGCCGGCAGTTGTGGGCTCCCGATGCTGCTTTTAAAAACGGTACTTACTACTTGTATTTCCCGGTTAAAGATAAAGAAGATGTTTTCCGGATTGGCGTAGCTACAAGTAAATCGCCGGTGGGGCCCTTTAAAGCAGAGGCCAAACCTATTGAGAATAGCTTTAGCATGGACCCGGCAGTATTTACCGATACCGACGGAAAATCGTACATGTATTTTGGGGGTATCTGGGGCGGACAACTACAACGTTGGAGCACGGGAAAGTATAACCCCAAAGATGAATATCCGCAAGACGACCAACCTGCTTTAAGCCCCAAAGTTGCCCGATTGAGCCAAAACATGCTGCAATTTGATGAACCCGTGCGGGATATACAAATCTTAGACGAAACGGGTAAACCCCTGCTGGCCAAAGACAATAATCGCCGCTTTTTTGAAGCTGCCTGGCTACACAAATACAACGGCAAATATTACTTTTCGTACTCTACCGGCGATACCCATTTTATCGCTTACGCCACCGGCGATAATCCTTACGGACCTTTTACCTACCGTGGCGTAGTTCTAAACCCGGTTATTGGCTGGACGAACCACCACTCTATTGTAGAGGTAAACGGTAAATGGTATCTCTTTTACCACGACAGCGAATTATCGGGTGGCCAAACCCATTTGCGCAGCGTAAAAGTTACCGAACTAAAACACCGCCCGGACGGCACCATCGAAACCATTACAGCTTATACCAAATAAGTTAATTGGCGTTCATAAAAAAAGGCACTTGTTATGTAACAGGTGCCTTTTTTTATTATTGATGCCGATGTAAATTAATACTCCGTTTTAATATTTAATAAAGCTAAATATGGGTGTGTTTGTTTAATTCGTACACACTGATAAGCGAGTAGCATTTATTTACTTGTAATAAGCTGATTTTAAATGCTTATTCTTATCAGACTATACGGCATCGGAAAGGCTGGTAAAAGTAAAGTCCCGGATTTTCATAGGCGGTACTAAATGGCCCCCCATGCGTTGGGGCTTGCCCAGTTCTTCCAGGTTGTTCAGCATAATAATAGGGCTTTCGTTAAACCGGAAATTTTTGATGGGGTGCTTTATTTTACCGTTTTCAATAAAGAAAGTACCGTCGCGGGTAAGGCCAGTATAAAGCAAGGTTTGCGGGTCAACGGCCCGGATATACCACAGGCGGGTTACCAGAATTCCGCGCTCAGTGGTTTTAATCATTTCTTCTACCGATTTGGTGCCGCCCTGCACAATAAAACCGGCTGGTGGAGGCACCGATTTAATGTTTTTCTTTTGGGCCCAAAACCGCGCAGACGGCATAGTTTTTACCACGCCTTTTTCAATCCAGGTAACTTTTTCCAGGGGGCGGCCATCGCCCGCCCAGGTACCCGTTGGAATTTGAATATTGGTAGGGTCAGAATAAATGGTAATTCGTTCATCAAATAATTTTTCGCCGAGTTTGTTGCCACCGCCTTTTTTAGCCAGGAAGCTACGTCCTTCGTCGGCAGAGCGGGTATCGAGGCTGTTCATGAGCGCGCCCAACAAACTGGCATCGGTGTTAGATACCAAAGCGGCTGGCTCCAGAATTACGGTGTATTTGCCGGGTTCAATGGCTTTGGCGTTGGTAGAACCTATTGCCTTGGCAATGGCAAACTGCGAGGCTTCGGCTGCATCAAATTTGGTTACATCGCTTACATCGCGGGTAGCATAACCCGAACCGGTGCCATCGGCGGTGCGCATGGTTACCGAAAACTCCAGGTTAGTACTTTGATCGTAAGCAAATAAGCCTTTCGAGTTCATTTTAGCCCGAAAAGCCGATGCATCTTCCAGGAAACCCGCTGCCGTCAGGTTTTTGGCGTTGGCCAGTTCTATGCTTTTTCCGGCGGCTTCGGCCCGGTACTCGGGTTTTATATTGGCGGTAGTCGGGAAATAAGCGTTGGCGGGTAAATATTGCTGTGGCCCCAGCAGTTCTACATATTCGGGATTTTCTGGGGCCAGACGGGCCGTTTCTTCGGCGCGTTGTACTACTTTGCGCAAAGAGGCATCGTCGAATTCATTAATAGTAGCAGTGCCAGAACGTTTACCAAAACGGGCTTCAACGGCTAAAGCTATATTTTCAGAACTACCACTCGTAGACACGCTGTTGCGGGCGTACCGGATATTGCCGCCCAGGCTGCCGGTTAAATTGGCTTCGCACTCGGTAGCTTTGGTGTAACTAAGTACTTTGCGTAAAATGGCTTGTGCTTCTTCTTTAGATAATATGGCCATATTTAAATTAGCTTTTAGCAGTAAGCTATTAACGCTTAATAAAATTTTAAATATTTTTTAAACCTGAGGTATTTATTTTTAAGCTGGGTCAATAATAAAGCTTATAGCTTAAATTAACCTATAGGGTCTGTGTTATCAATATTTTAAAGCTAATACCTACCCGCTAAATATTATACCTTACGGGCGGTGTTAATTACGTTAACCCCGTTAAATCGGGTGGTAGCACTACCGTGCGATACCGCGCTGATTTGGGCAGGCTGGCCTTTGCCGTCGAAAAAAGAACCGAACATCCGATAATCACTTTCGTCGCAAATGGCGCTGCAGGAATTCCAGAATTCCTGGGTATTCGATTGGTAAGCTACATCATCGAGCATACCTACAATTTTGCCCGCTTTAATTTCGTAGAATACCGTACCGCCAAATTGGAAGTTATAGCGCTGCTGATCGATAGAGTACGAACCCCGGCCGGCGATATAAATACCTTTTTCTACATTTTTGATTAAATCATTAACCGAAAGCTTGGTTTTGCCGGGCGCCAGCGAAACGTTGGGCATACGTTGGAATTGCACCGAACTCCAGTTATCGGCGTAGCTACAGCCGTGCGACTCTTTTTCACCGATAATATGGGCCTGGTCGCGGGTTGCCTGGTAATTTACCAGTACCCCGTCTTTAATTAAATCCCAGCGTTTGGTTTTTACCCCTTCGTCGTCGTAAGCCACGTAGCCCAGCGAACCGGGCTGGGTTTTATCGGCAAAAATATTAACGAGCTTGCTCCCGTATTTAAAGTTTTTAGTTTTCCATTTATCTAGTGTGGCAAAACTGGTGCCCGCGTAATTGGCTTCGTAGCCCAGTACCCGATCCAGCTCTGTAGCGTGCCCCACCGATTCGTGAATAGTTAGACCCAGGTGATTAGGTTCCAGTATCAGGTCGTATTTGCCGGGCAACACCGATTTAGCGGTAAGTTTAGCTTGGGCTTGCTTTGCGGCCAGGGCGGCATCTTCCAGAATATCGTAATACTTGTTGTAGCCTTGCAAATCGGTGCCGGTGGGGCCCGCAACTTTAGGGGCAGGGGTGCTTAAATATTCGTAGCCCATGCCCATAGGTGCGCTCAAGGCTTCGCGGGTTTTAAATTTGCCGGTAGCTTTATCTATAGCGGTAACCGTAAAAGTGGGCCAGATGCGGTGAATATCCTGGTCGATGTAAGAACCATCGGTAGAAGCAAAATATTTTTGTTCGTTTACCTGAAATAAATTGGAGCTTACAAAATTGGCGCCGTTAGCCTGGGCTTTGGCGTTGGCGTTCAAGAGTAAATCTATTTTTTCGGCTACGGGTACTTCAAAAGCGTTCTTTACAATGGGGGTACGCCAGTTTATTTCGCCGGTGCCGCTTACGGCAGCCAGTTGTACGGGTTCTTTCTGGTATTTGGCATTGGCCTTGGCAATAGCTACTGCCTGCGCGGCGGCATTGGCCAAACCGGCTTCGGTTACGGTGTTGGTAGCCGCAAAGCCCCAGGTACCATTAGCCAGCACCCGCACGCCTGCTCCAAAAGACTCAGCGTTTACAATATTTTGCACCTGCTGCTCACGGGTAAATAAATATTGCTGTAAATACCTTCCAATCCGCACATCGGCGTAAGTAGCCCCGTTGGATTTAGCTGCATTTAAAGCCGCATCGGCCAGGCGTTTTTTAACCGCTACATCTAAAGTTTCCAAAGCCGCTTCGGGTGCAATTGGTCGGCCAAAAACCGGTATATCGGTGAGGGCCAGGCTGCCTATACCCAGAGAAGTTAACTGAATAAAATCACGTCTTTTCAAAGCAAATCTTAATTATTTATTAAATATTCCGGTATCAGGGTTTGTATAAACAACCTGTTAAATGAATATTATTTAAATAAATAAAATATTGGTCAGAAAAGCAAGCTGGCCAGGTTTGTTTTAAGTAACGTTGTTGGTAAGCAGAAACACCCGGCTACGGGCAGCAGCAGGGTGTTACGTATTAGCTTATTTTTTATCTTATTGTACCAGAATAATAAATCCTGCTCAGGAGGCTTGGGGCAGTTGTATCGCTAAATCAGAAATACCGCTTTTACCTAACCTAGAGGTATATTCTTCGGCCTGGGCACGGCTCCCTAACTGGTTGGCCAATACCCGCTGCACCCAATAGCTATTTAATTCCTCTTCTCTAAAGGCTAAGTGCTGACGGAAGTTTAAGTTTTTCCGGGCATCGGTGCTATAGAAAGAATCTTTTAACAAGGTATATACCAACGGCTGGATATTGAGGGTATTTTTATTTGGTTCAAACTGCACAACCTGGGGAGCTGGCTCTGGCGTGGGTGCCGTTGCTGGTTTTAGTTCTGCTTCAGGTGTTTTGGTAGGTTTAGCGGCTTTCGCCAGGGTTCTTGCTTTGGATTTCTTTACCCGGGAAGAAGCATAAGCCGGAATTATTTCTACAGTTACCGGTGCCGAGCCATCTTCGTATAAATCTATTTTGCGGGCGGCTGCTTCAGATAAATCAATAATGCGGCGTTTATTGCCAAATGGTCCCCGGTCGTTTATCCGGACGATTACTGATTTTTTTGATTCTTGATTGGTAACTTTAACTTTAGTGCCAAACGGAAGAGAAGGATGAGCCGCGGTCATGCGATGTTTGTTGTAAACTTCGCCGCTGGTAGTTGGCTTGCCATGGAAATGCGTGCCGTACCAAGTTGCTAATCCTTTTTGAATTTTGCCCTTCTTTTTGGCAAAAGTGGTGTTAGTTAGGCAAAGCGATAAGATAAAAATAAAGCTGAATACATAGTGTAATTTCGTAATACGCATGTGTTCATCTATTGGTGAGGTTGCAAAATTACGAACCATTTTGAGAAAAACTAATTTTAAGGCCCTAGGGCGATGTGGGTGACCGGTGTAGTAGGGGAGACGACAAAAAGAAAATAATGATTTTAAGGGCTTCTAATTAGATCGAAAATCTTTTCATACAGCTCTTATAAGCAGTTTTTTCTAGATATTGAAAAAATATGTATATAGGATAAATTTAATATTACTCAAATCTTTAGCAAATAAAAAATACGTGTTTATACGTATGTTATTTAAGTATATGTATCGGGTGATCTGGCACGCTGTAATTATTTATGAATAAAGTACTAGATAATGGTTTAAAAATGGCATTTAAATAGGTAAATAATGGATTTTGGCAAAGTAGATAATATAACTACCGTTAACTTCAAGTTACCACCCGATCATCCGGATACAGCCCGTGTTTTAACAACCGCAGAGCGGTTAACATACTTGCAGCCGCAGGTATACGTAGGTTGTCCTACCTGGAACAATAAGCCTTGGGTGGGCAGTTATTACCCGGCTGGCGTAGCGGCATCTGAACAACTGTACTGGTACAGTCGTCAGGTTAATACCATTGAGTTAAACACTACCCATTACCGCATACCCGATGCTGCTACCATAAAACGCTGGCACGAAACCGTGTCGCCCAATTTTACCTTTTGCCCCAAACTGCCGCAACTCATCAGCCATGAATTGCAATTAGAAAACAGCCAGGATGTAACCCAAGCTTTTGTAAATAGCTTGCAAGGCCTCGAAGAACATTTGGGTTGTGCTTTTCTGCAACTGTCGCCAACTTTTGGTACCCGCAGTTTATTTGTTTTAGAGCAGTACTTAAGTGCCTGGCCGGCTGCTATTCCGTTGGCGTTGGAGTTACGGGAAAAAAACTGGTTTAACCAGGAGGCAGGCTTTCAGGAGGTATGTGCCGTTTTAGAGGCGCTGGGATTGGCTACAGTTCTTTCGGATGTGGCCGGCCGCCGGGACGTGTTGCACATGCGCCTGACGAGCCCTACGGCTTTTATCCGGTTTATGGGGTATGGCTTAATTCCATCGGACTATATCCGTATTGATGAATGGGTTGCCCGCTTAAAAATATGGTTTGAGTTGGGCTTACAAAAGCTATACTTTTTTATTCATCAGGAAAATATCGCTCAAGCGCCGGTATTAATTAGTTACTTTCTAGACCAACTGGCACTACAATGTGGAATAAAGCTGGAGAAGCCCAAGCCTATTCCGCAGCCGGTGCAAGGGAGTTTGTTTTGATACTAGTTTTAGTAAGCTCGAAAGTAAAGGATATCGACATTTATCAATTTTTATTTTATGAATATTTTCATTTTATTTTGCATTTATAAAATAAAAATATATATTTATTAACTCTTGATTTTACTCCTTTGTAGAGCTTAAAGTATTAAGTATTATTTTAAGCTATCTGTATTTTGATTGTTTAACTAAATATTTGATTCATGAGATAGTATTTATAGAAATTTCTGATGGGAGATTTTCACTTTATAGTAAGGCACGCACTTACTGGCATTGTTCTTATCTTTTTTATTTATATCGGTCTTTATATTTTTCACGATTTGTTGGCCATCAAAGTGTTTGAATGGATAATGGATGTAAAGCCCGAACAGGAAAATCATTTAAAGGATGTATCTTCTTTGATTGCTCTAGTGGTAACGGCATCCGTTATAGGTATAACAATTCAGGGAATTTATACTGCCTATCTGCACCTGCGCAAAAAAGCTTTTACCGATAAAGCACGCGAGCAAGTAGCAGAAAGGGTAAAAAAATCAATAATCGAGAATTACAATGGGGCAAATCAATCTCAGAAAGAAGAAGATTTAAAGTGCATTAATAAAATGCCCGCCGATGCCATATTTGTTTGGCTATATCATACAGATGCTCCTCCGCATCTGATTGAGTGGGCACGTCGTAGACGAAGTTACCACTATATGGGTTGGAATTGGGCTATTGCTACTGTTTTAGGTTTGTTGATAGGTGGTTTGAGTCCTCTTATTTTAGCTAGTAATTATATACCTGAAATAAGTTTATCACTGATAAATATTTGTTTAGGGGTGCTTACATTAGGCTGGCTAATAGGAACAATTAAACTAGCTGAAATAATGAAGCGAGATGTAGATTCTATGGAATTAATCTGGAGTTGTGCCTGTCTTTATCCGAAAGTTAAAAAAGGTGTAAAAAAAGCAAAGGTAAACTCCGAATTACCTTTTGCTTTATAAATTAATTTAAGTGAATCGGTGCTAAACTTGGTTACTTATATTATTATAGGTATAAAAATTATAGGTATAAAATATAAAGAGGAGAAATGCCTTTGTACAGCAGTTCTCCTCTTTATAACTTTAGCTCGGTTGTAATTATAACTTAAAGCGGTCTTCGGGAATAGTTTTGTTTACTTCTATACTTTGTACCTCGGTAAGTACTCCTTGCTGGCCGGCGTATAACAACATCCGATGCGGAAATTTAACACCATTTACTTCGCGGTAATCACCGAAGTCGGTGGTTTGGGTAGCGTTGCCAAGGGTAGTTTCTTCAATCTCCATTTCGCGAAGTTTTAAACCGGTTTCCGAATCGATATAGTAAATGGTGCGTTTGCCGTTGGGCATGGTTAATTCTACCCGGTAAGTAGCCCGTCCATTCAGGCGCTCCATGCCAATCAGGTTCTTTTTAACCCCCATTTTATCCAGCGTCAGGACATTGGTAAAACCTAACTTAAGTTTTTGTTCTTTTACTTCGTCGGGGTTTAGGGCGCGTGTTTGACCGTTGCCTTGCGATTTTCCTTTAGTGCCGTTTATTACGGTGCGTTGCACTTCGTTGCTGCCGTATTGCAACGACTGGTAAATTTTATCGTTCCCCTTTTGCAATTGGGTCATGGTTAAAGTAGCAGCCGGAGAGTTAATGTTGCTGGTGATTTTTACATCTTTAATTTTTTCCAGGTTAGCCCGGCCACCCAGGGCCTGAATGTAGCTGTCTAATACTTTCTCGGCGGTCATTCCGGCGGGTACTTCCAGCGAAGCGCGCTCTACCTTATTGCCGTTTACATCATAATATTCCAGTTGGCCGTCGGCGTCGAAGCGAGCCAGGCGGCGCTCAATATAATCGGCGTTGCCTACGGCTAAAATATAAGCGTTAGTAGGGGTAATATATTTCTGCGCCGCCTGGTGCACGGCTTCGGGCGATACAGCAGCTACATTTTTAAGATAATTGGCGTAATAATCTTTCGGTAAATTATACCGGGCTGTGTTAATTGAGAACAAAGCAACCGTTTCGGGGTTTTCCAAAGAACGGGCAAAACTGCCCGATACCATGCTTTTGGCCCGTTGCAGCTCAGTTGCTTCGGGCTGGCCGGCCCGCATACGATAAAGTTCTAGCACCATCTGGGCTACGGCGCTGTCGGTTACTACATTCCGGACACTGGTAGACGCGGTAAACTGCCCTATATATTTATCGGGGTTTAACTGCGAGTAAGCACCATAGGTGTAAGCCCGCTTTTCGCGCAGGTTATTCATCAGGCGGGAGTAGGGGCCACCCAATATATTATTCATTACGCTGGCGGCAATGGCATCTTCGTTGCCTGGTTTTAAATCGGCCTGGTTCGAGAAAGATAATACGGTTTGTACCGCACCGGGCCGGTCGACAATGGCTACACGGGTACCGGTAATAGGGGCGGGTGCCGGTACGGTAAACTCAGGTACGTTGCCTTTTTTCCAGGGGCCGAAATATTTCTTAACCAGCTTCTTTATTTCTTTGGTGTTTACATCGCCCACAATGGCTAAGTAACCGGCATTAGGTTTAAAGTAGTTGTTATAATAATTCTGAACATCGGTCAGGGTTACATTACCGATTGATTTTTCGGTAAGCGGTTCGCCGTACGGATGATTGCGGCCAAAAAGCAAAGTGCTCCGGACCATCCGTTCTACCTGGTTGGGGTTGGCTTTGGCCGAGGCTAAACCCGACAGCGATTGGGTTTTTAGTTTATCGAGTTCTTCCTGCTTAAACTTCGGGTTTATTAATATGTCGGCGGTTAAGTTAAATAACTGGGGCAGGTGCTTTTTCAGGGCCGAGGCACTTAAGCCGTTGCTAAACGTACTTAAATCAGCCCCAATAAAATCAATTTCTTCGTCGAGTTGCTCTTTGGAACGGGTTTTGGTGCCGGTGCGCAGCAAAGAGCCGGCTAAGTCTACGTAGCCGTTTTTATCGCCTTGTACCAGCGGGTCGTTGTCTAATATTAACGAAATGGATACGGTAGGTACTTTGTGATTTTCTACTACGTAAACTTTAAGTCCGTTTTTTAAAGTAAAGGTTTCGGCCTGGCCTACGGTTACAGTGGGCGCCGGGCCCGGTGGCGGTGGCGTTTGCTTTGTTTGGGCAAATACCGCCGGCAAACCCAGGCTGGCGGCAAGTAAAGTAATATATAATTTCTTCATGATTAGGCTAAGAGATAAACGTTACTTAACGCGGGGCAAATAATGCAGTACCACCCGGTTTTCTTTTGTTAAATATTGGTTGGCCACCCGGGTAATATCGTCTTTTTTTACGTTCAGGTATTTTTGTAATTCGGTATTAATTAAGTTGGTGTCTTTGTAAAACAAGTGGTAATGGGCTAATTGCTCGGCCACGCCCAGGTTGGTGGTATATTTCTGAATCAAGGCGTTTTCTACCTGGTTGCGCAATTTCTGGAACTCACGGTCGCTCAACGGCTCTTTTTTTACCTGTTCAATTTCGGCATCCAGCGCATTTTCAACAGACTCCACTTCTTTGCCTAAATTAGCTACCGCAAACGCCAGGAATAAACCTGGGTCTTCCAGTTCCATTGGGAAAGAACCCACGTAAGCCGCCGCCTGTTGCTGGTCTACTAAGGCTTTGTTCAGGCGGGCGCTCTCGCCGCCGGTAAGCAAAGTTGTGAGCATAGAAATGGCGTAATAATCCGGCGAGGTAATGGGCGGAATATGGTAGGCCTGTACTACGGCCGGTAACTGCACATCATCAAATACAATCTCGCGTTTTTCGGCGGTTTGCTGCGGTTCCGTTTGCGTAGGGCGGTTTATGGCCCGGGTGCCCCGGCTAATAGAGGCAAAGTACCGTTGAATTAATTCGCGGGCCTGGTTCAGATCTATATCGCCTGAAATGCTTAAAACGGCATTGTTAGGCACATAATAGGTCCGGTAAAAATCTACAAATTCTTCTACGGTAGCTTTATCTATGTACTGGTCGGAGCCAATGGGTACCCAGCGGTACGGATGCTGCGTAAAGGCATTGGCAAACGCTTTTTCCAGAATAGAGCCGTAAGGCTGGTTATCTATACGCTGCTTTTTTTCTTCTTTAACCACGCCGCGCTGAATATCTACCGAAGCCTTGTCTATTTTATTGCTCCGCATGCGCTCGGCTTCGAGCCAAAGCCCCAGGGCCAATTGGTTAGAGGGCAATACTTCGTAATAAAAAGTACGGTCTTGGGTGGTGTTGGCATTGTGTTCGCCGCCGGCTTGCTGCACCAGATTGGCGTACTGCCCAGGAGAGATATTTTCGGAGCCGGCAAACATTAAATGTTCAAAGAAATGGGCAAAGCCGGTGCGGTCGGGTTGCTCGTTTTTAGAGCCTACGTGGTACATCACCGAAACAGCTACAATGGGGGTCGATTTGTCCTGGTGCAGAATTACATGCAAGCCATTGTCTAAATCGTACTCGGTAAACGTAATTTTATTGGTTTGCGCCTGGCTAAACAACCCGCCGCTTATCAATAAAAGCGTTATTAAAAACTTTTTCATAAAAGGTAAAAAGATGATCTTAAAAATCAGGAATTAAAGCAAATATAGGAGATAATAAGGGAATTTATGTCGTTCTGTTTACAACGAATAGGATAAATTATAAGTATTTCTTGCCGGGCTACCGGTTTAAAGAATAATATTATAAAATATTTATATTTAAAAAGATGCTTACGGCTTTTAAGTAAAGCGTTGGGGTAGTTAAAGAATATTTTACGCCGGTTTTTATACCCTTTTGTATTAATTTAACTAACTTCACTCGTTGCAGTTAAGTGGGTAAGCCGGGTTTAAGCCAAAGTAAAGGTAACTTACCGGTTAAGGAAAGGGGCAGCCCTTGGGTAGTGGGACGCACGTAAAAAGTTTAATTGAAATAATGGCAGACGAAAAAATACAAAACAATCGCCGACAGTTTTTAATTAAAACCGGGCTGGGCTTAGCCGGTTTAGCCTTAGGGAATAATATTTTAGTAAAAGGTAATACGTTACCGCCCCGGGGCAACTCCCGCCAAACTGCTGATCCGGGCTTTAGTTTAAAAGAAAAGCACCCCGATTTGGTGGTTTTAAGCGATAAACCCTGGAACATAGAAACCCCGGCGCACCTGCTCGACGATGCCGTTACGCCCGCTGATAAGCTTTTTGTCCGGAATAATGGCCTGATACCCGGAAACCTGGACCCGAAAACCTGGACCCTGACCATAGCCGGCGAATCGGTAGAGAAAGAAACGGTTTTTACCCTCGATGATCTAAAAAATAAATTTAAACACTATACCTACCAACTGGTGCACGAGTGCGCCGGCAACGGCCGCAAGGAATATAGTCCGCCGGGCCACGGCAACCAGTGGACCACCGGTGGGGTAGGTTGCTGCGAGTGGACCGGGGTGCGCCTGCGCGATGTTTTAAATGCCGCCGGTATAAAAAATGATGCCGTGTATATTGGTTACTATGGCCACGATACCCACCTCAGCGGCAAAAACGAAGTGCCTATTTCGCGCGGTGTACCCATGCGCAAAGCCCTGGAAGACGAAGCCCTGATTGCCTGGGCCATGAACGGAAAAGATATTCCGGTAGTGCACGGCTATCCTTTACGGTTAATATTTGGCGGTTGGCCAGCCTCTACCAGCGGTAAATGGCTCCGCCGCATTGCAATCCGGAACAAAGTGCACGACGGGGCCAAAATGAACGGTGCCGATTACCGCTTACCCCTGAACCCGATAGCGCCGGGCGCGAAAATTACGGCCACCAACGAAAACATGCGCATTATTGAAGCCATGCCGGTAAAATCGCTGATAACTTACCCCAAAACCGGTGCCCAAATAACCGAAGGTACCACTTTGGCATTGCGGGGTCACGCTTGGGTCGGTGACCGTAAAATAAAAGCCATGCACGTATCTTTTGATTTTGGCGCTACCTGGCATAAATGCAGCCTAAAAGCGGCGCGTAACCGTAATTGCTGGCAGCAATGGACCGCCCAGTTAAAATTACCCCAAAAAGGCTATTACGAGATTTGGGCCCGCGCCACCGACAGCGAAAACGTAATGCAACCCATGCTGGTACCCGCCTGGAACCCTGGTGGCTATTTAAACAATGCCTGTCACCGGATTGCCGTGCAGGTGGTGTGATTTTATGTTGGAGGTATATGATAATTGTGAAGTTGCAAAGGGGGGATTGTATCAGATGCGTAGTTATTCTTGTTATCTGCTAGTTAGGGGAAAGTAAAAAATAAAAGATACAGCACAATTGCCATCAAGAAAAAGTTTATGAAAAATTATATACACTTGATTATCGCTATTTGCTTTATCGTTTCCTGTAAGCCAAATTATTTGGAAAAAGACAATCAAGCAGATGTAGAAGAGATGATTACGGACTTCTATATCAAATATGGAATAAAAGAATACACCCCGACATACTTTTCTGGACCTATTGGTAAGCAAACCATTTCAGACGTAAATTATAATACAACTGCTATTAAATATAGCGTAGGGCATAAGTTCAGGGGATATTTTTCTGATGATAACACTGGTGAAGATTTTATGATGCTTGGAAGGGACGTTTGGTATGTAACGATTACCAAAGATGGAATTTCCCTTTCTTCTCAAAACTATTCTAAAGAGAAAGTCTTAGAAGTCTTGGGTAAATAGTTTTTTAAATATTCTGGTTTGCCTCACTACTCTATTAAAAAATACCTACCCCTAACAAGGTGTAAACGTCAGCACCGGCCGACGGCCTCCGCCGCCGTTTACACTAGACGTTATAGCTGATTTATGGAATTATATAAAACATTAATAAGCTCCCCAAAATTCTCTAAAGTTATAACCTTTGAGAAAGAATATTCAGAGAGGATTGGTGTATATAAACACGAATCATATGTTGACTATGTAATTACAATTAAACCAGCAAATTCTGATAAACTTGAAATAACCTTTGAAGAAGATGAACAAACTGGAGTTGTCATCGAGCCAATAGCCAAAGGAATAGAAAGAGCCTTTTCCGAACTAAATTCGGATGGCATTGCTCTCAAAGGTGTAGAAATTTCGATAAATAATGGACACTATTGGGAATCAGATTATCACCCAGGAAAATACAGTAATTTTACTGCCAAGAGATTTAAAGAAATCGTATTTGAAAAGGGTATAAAAAAAATTACAAAACCGGTAGACTTTAGAGAAACAGATAGAGAGACATCGTTTGAAAAAATCCCAACAGGTATAAGTAAATACAATTTATTTAATTATAGCATTTTTAAAGATTTTCATCTACCAAATACATTAGATCATAAATTATCAATACCCCAAAATTTAATTTTAAAAAAGGAAATATCATCAAAAGACTTTAGGTTTAAAATTCAATTTTCAATTGTTCCAAATGATTTTACCTATAAACATTTGAATATTGTTAGGATTTACGCCCCTGAAAGAATAACTACAATAAATGCCATGTTCATTTTATTTGATGGTATAGAGAATCTTATCGAGGATATTTATAAGAACAATTACAACTTAGGTGGAATGCTTATTTATGTTCATGATTCAAATATTGAATATTCAGGTAGGCAAATTGATTTAACTATGGACTTTTATTGGTTCTTGAAAGGCTTAATTCTTAGAAGCAACTCTATTGAATCAATATGAAATGTTTATTTTAAAAGAAAAATTGGCTATAACCATACCTAAAGCACAATAAAGCGTGCCTTAGCCTTGTACGTTGAGTAGAATTAAAAATGAAAGTAATAAACCTTTGCTTTAGTATTATATTATTTTCCCTATATCACTCATGCAGCATTAAAGATATCAATTATAAAGTTTCCAAAGCTATTTCTAAAAAGCATAATTATAATAACCTTATCTCTGACAAGAATTTTAAATTATCAAGAAAGGCATTAATCAACTCTGGAAAACTAAGCTTTGTAAATTTGAGTAGTGACACGCTTTATATATTAGAAATGGTGGACGGGGAGTCTAATGTGCTACTAGCAAAAGCTTTTAATACTGATAAATCAGTAGAATATAAATTCCATAATAAAGCAATTTCTTTTGACGATCACCAATACTTTTCGGGTAAAATCGAAACTTTAGTTGAAAAAGGGAATACACTAGAAATTATGAAGCAAGAAAGTTTATCTGAAACTATTCATCCTAAAACAATAGTTTACGCTAGTCGAATTATATTTAAGAATAAAGATCTTAATATTTTAACATATTCATTTAAATACTTTTAAGTATATAAATAACAATCTTTTAATGGAACATTGTAATAAAAATAATTCTACTTAAAAAGGCATGAGCATCATGCTGTAACTGACGGACTTGCACGTCTAACAACAACATATATTTAGAATTTATCCGCGTTTAAATAAAGATTATCTGCTAACAAAGCTAAAACGCTTTTTAGTGGGGTTATATTAATACATGAACATTCAGAGAAACTCCTTTCCTAAATTCTTAAAATTTATTCCGGGGCTAGCGGCTGTTTTGCTGTTGTTTTTAAGTGTCGGTGCGAGCCTCCCGGAGCAAAAGCCTAACCAACTTAAAAATACTTTGGTGCTTAAAACAGCCGTAGTTGCCGATAGCCTGGATAAGCAAACCGGGTTAATTATTGCGCCGGGTTATACGTTGGTAAAACAAAACTGCATCCGGTGCCATTCGCCTAAACTTATTACCGACAAGCGGGCTACCCGCGATGGATGGCTAGCTACCATCCGGTGGATGCAGCAAAACCAGGGTTTATGGGATTTAGGCAAAGCCGAGCCGGAAATACTGGATTATTTAGCCACGCATTATGCCCCTACTAACGAGGGGCGGCGTCCTCAGTTAAAAAATATAGAATGGTATAAACTGCAGTAAGCAAAACCTTACCGCTTACTTACGCTAAAGAAATTTCTCTAAATAAATGCAAGGCAAATGCAGCTGGTAAAGATTGGTGCGGGTGAAAAGCAGAAAGGCGTATATTGGCCCCGCAAAAAAGAAGCTGCTTTTAAATGAAAAATAATTATTGGCTCCCGTTCTTATTCTTATTTATTCTGATTGCTTGCCAGCACAAAACGACCAACCCACCTACTATGGAAACCCAGGAAGAAAATATGGCGCTTGTAAAGAAATTTTTCACCTATTTTAATCAGCACGATTGGGCGAAGATGGCCGGTTTGTACACCAATCCGGCTGAATTTAAAGATCCGTCGTTTGGCCAGGAGGTGGTAAAGCAAACCCAAGCGCAAATAGCAGCTAAATACAAAGAAATGGCCGACCTTTTCCCGGATCTGCAAGACGAAGTGGTACAAATTTACCCGTCCGGCGATAAGCACGTAATTGTGGAGTTTGTATCGTCGGGTACTGCCCCGGATGGCACTAAATGGACGTTACCTATTTGCACCATATTTACCATTGAGAACGGCGTAATCACGAAAGATTTTACTTACTACGATAATCCTCCGGAAGAATAAATAATTTCTTTATAAGTAGGAATTTCGCAAAAGCCGCCCTGGCTGTGTGTTTTCACCAGCTAATTTTCTGAATAATTCCGGCAACGCCTAAAATGAAATAATTATTTAGCATCCGTTGGGCGAAAGTCCTGTACAAGATAAAAAAAGGCTCCCACAATAATAACAGAGCCCTTTTTATATAAAGTTTATGGGCACTAATTACCGCCGGCGCGGTTAAGCTCTTCTAAATTGGTGTTGCGTTTTTTAGCTTCAAACTGTTTGCCTTTGTTAAACCGGTAGCGCAGGTTTACCCGCACACTTTGTTGCGCAAAATATTGGTTAAACTCATTTACGTTGCCGTTTACGTTGGCCGCGCCAATTACCCGACGGGTCCGGAAAATATCCGTTACATTCAGGCTACCTTCCAGTTTCTCTTTCATAAATGTTCGTTTTAAGCCGGCATCTAAGCCCCAGTTGCCCGAAATACGGTATAAGCCATACGCCAGTGGTCCCTGGTAAACGCCGTTTAACTCCAGCCGGAAATTCTTAGGCAACTGAATATTGTTGGTAGATTGGGCATAGAAAAACAATTGCTGGTTCCGGATAGATTTGTCTTTTAATTTAATGGTATAATCCTGTTGCGAAAGGGTCAGGTTATTGTTCATGTCCCATTTAGAATTTATTTTAATGGGTGCTACCAAAGAGGCGCTTTGCTCTACAAACTTTTCTACGTTTCGTTGCTGAAAAATAGTGGTGTTGGTGGCATTATCCTGCTCCGGAATTTCTGTAATAATATCTTTGCCCCGGGCGTAACCTACGGTTAAAATATAAGAATTCTTGAGGGTTTGGGTAAGCTGGAACGAGTTGGTGTACTGGGGCCGCAAGTACGGGTTGCCCTGCGCCGAGGTATATTTATCCAGAAAGAAAATAAACGGATTCAGGGCATCGTACCGGGGCCGGTTTATGCGACGGCTGTAGTTATAGGTTACCTGGTAATCTTTGCTTACTTTCTGCGATACAAAAAGGCTCGGGAAGAAATCGAGGTAGTTACGGGTGTTGGTAGAATCTTTGGTAACCGAATAACCTTCGGCATCGGTTTGCTCGGCGCGCAAGCCGCCCTGCACTTTAAATTTATCGCCTAAACTGGTGCTAAAATTGGCGTAGCCGGCAAAAATATTCTCGGTATAAATAAAATGGCTGCTCCGCCGGGTATCGGGTATGTTAATATTATCGCGGTGCAGAAAAAACTTTAGATTATTATCTGATACTACGTGGCTGGCCTTGGCGCCCAGTTCTATTTTGGTATTTTTATTAAGCGGTTTGGTAAAATCTATTTTGGCCGAATAAATATTAAATTCAGGGGTGTTGTCGCTGCTGAGTAGGTCTAGTTGGCCCCGGCCGCTTTCGCTTACTAATTTGCTGTAGTTAATAAATCTGGAATCGCGCTGGTCGTTTAATACCACGTAATCTAAATCGGCGGTAAGAGTGGTGCCTAGCGAATCTAGCTTACCGGCATAATGGGCGTTTAGCGTGGTATTAACAAATTGGCCTTTAATTAAGTTAGTAGCCGTTATAAGCGAATCCTGGGCCGGTGTGCCGTTGCGTAAAAAAGAAGTAGTGCTAAAATCGTTATCGGCCCTAAAGTGCATTATGTTGGCCATAATGCCCACGCTGTGTTTGGCATTAATATCAAAGTCGGTACCCAGGCGCAACGAAGGTATAAACCGGGTGCCTTCTTCGCGGCCGGCCTGGTCAAACACTACGTTTTCGGTTTCGCTGTTAAACTCGCGGTACATAGTATTGGTGCGTAAATTTACCCGGCGCGATACATCTACATTGGCAAAAGAATTCCATTTACCCTTTTTGTAATTAATATTGCCGCCCCCCGAAAAACCGGTTAATCCGTTATGCTGAAAGCCACCAAAGACACTGCCGTTAAACCCGGCCAAATCATTTTTCTTCAGGTTAATGTTAATAATCCCGGCGGTACCCTCGGCATCGTATTTGGCCGATGGATTGGCTATTAGTTCCAGGTCTTTCAGGTTGTCGGCCGACATGCTTTGTAAAAAGGTTTGCAGTTCTTTACCCGACAAATAAGTAAGCTTGCCATCAATCATAATGCGTACGCCCGCCTTGCCGTTTAGCTGAATATTGCCGTCCTGGTCTACGAAAACCCCCGGCGAACGGGTTAACACATCGTAAGCGGTATTACCGGCAGCTAAGGCGGTACCCTCAACACTTACCACCATTTTATCGGCGTGGTTGGTAATGGTGGGGCGTAAAGATTGCACTTTAACTTCTTTTAAAACTTTAGTATCGGTGCGCAGGGTTAAGGTGCCAAAATTTTTCGTGAAGGCTTCGTCGGTAACGGTAAAGGGCGGAGTGTCGGTGCGGGCATAGCCAACTAAGCTTATCCGCAGTAAATATTTGCCGGCTACGGGTGTTTTAATCCCAAAATTTCCCCCGGCATCGGTTATGGCGCCGGTAACAGCTACCGAATCGGGTAGTCGCAAAACGGCAACATTGGCAAATGCAACGGCCACTCCTTGTTCGTCTTTAAGCGTACCCTGTAGTAAACTGTTTACTTGCGCCTGCGTGGGCAGCATCTGGGTCAGAAAGATTATAAAGATAAGAATGCGGTACCAGTTATTCATGTTTGGGTATTCTTTGGGGGTTGTTGTATCGTGTCAGAAATTAGTAAACTAGCATTGTGCCAGAATGATAAAGAATTGTAAATTAGATGATTATGTAAAAATCAACTGTTTTTATGTTCGGAAACAATACACTTTTTGTACGCTACCGCACATCTGCTAAATGCCGGCTGTTTGCTTAAATTTGCACCAGATTGGTTGGCTGCTATTATTACCAGCTAACAGGCAACCGGTATTATTTTTTTGTTACCACAATGCCATTGAGCAACTCCAGCACCAACACTCGTCTTTTGCCGAATAGTTACAGCTTGGTTCACTAATAATTACTGCGGGTTAAGCATTATTTAAAGTTTTATCGGCTAACCTTACGTTTTAAGGGCGGGGTGTAGTGCAAATATCCTGTGTCCAGGCGCCATGTTCAAGCCATATCGGCTGAATAGCAGAATTTAGGGGGCGAACGGTAGAATTATGGTTTTGAAATAACCGGCGCTAATATTTGGACAAGAGCTAAACAGGTATTAGGCGGCAGTAATATTGGTTAGAAAACAGACCCGCTGCTAATCTCTGGCAGTACTGAACCAGCAGAGCAGGGATATTTTCTGGTAGAGCTACTGAGATTAATTATTTAAGTTTTGCGGAAGGGGCATAAAAAAACCTGCCCGGAGGCAGGTTTTAAAGTTTGCTGTGTGTAATTAAAGGGGAAATTTTTATTTAATGGGTTTTACTAAGGGTTATTCTACTACTTTGGTAAGGGCCACAAAGTTATCGTGTTGTTTTGGTGATAACACGGCTAATACATTTTTGTTGTATTCTTCGTCAATGGCTTTTAATTTTTTAGCCCGCATTTCAGTATCGTTGGCATACATTTCATTTACTTCTTTGGCAGCCATTAATTTTTCTACCGTAAAAGCTTTTACTCTAATGTACTCTTGCTCGTTTAAACCAATTTTCTGAGCCAGTTGGCGGGTAGTTTCAGTGGCTTTCGCTTTAATTTGCTCAGGCGTGTCCTGGGCAGCCTGGGCAGACAGCAGTACTAAAAACAAAAAGGCGGAAGTAAATAATTTTTTCATAATAATAAATATAAAGTTAATTCTATATAGCTTAATTCTGTTGTTTACTGTTTTACTTTAATTTGGTTGCTATTTAATATAGATAATAAAATATATGCAATTATATATAAATATCCTGACATAAAAAAAATATTTGAGAAAAATATTTTAAATTAATTTTAGAATAATGCAATATATTAAACTTAAATAAGTCATTCCGAAATCTGGAAAATATTAACGTTCTTAAATATTAATTAAAATTTGATTTATATCATAAAAATATATCTAATTATTTAGTAAGCAAAGAAATTAGATGCATTTAATTAATAATATATTTTTTTTAATATTTATCGTTAGGGTAAATTTTCACCTTAGTTTTTTGAAACAATTTAGTAGCAGTTTTAAAAGTTTAAATAGGATGAATGCTATTTGGGTTAAATAAATTTGTTGGTAAAAATGAGGTTGATATTTATGTGTTTTAGCAGGTATTTGGCTGGGTCTATAAATAAATACAAAAGAGCAAAGCCAGGTTAAGCACCGGCAAACAGGAAGTCTACACGCAAACGAGCAAGTAAATATTGCGGAAATCTGCGGGCAAGAACCTGGCTTTAAGAAATAATGCTTGCAGCGTTCTGGTATAATGCTATACAAAGTTGCCAACTTACTTACGGCTAAAGGAAGCACCGGTAAGTAAGTTGGTATAAATTAGCTAATGTAATAATTGATTTACAGCGTATATTAATTGGGTGAGTTTGGGTACTTTGGTTTAATTTATTTGCCAGCCTTAATAGCCTTTAGGTAAAGTAATGCCTTTGATTTTGCGGTAAAGAGAAATAGCTGCCTGGTCGGTTAAGCCCGAAATAAAATCTGTAATGCGCAGTATACGGTTGTAAGTATCTGGGCTGATGGTGCGGTTTACATCTAAATATTGGTCCGGAACCAGATCGAGTAATTTCTGGTGCCGGCGGGAGTTAGGTGCAAAAACGGCTTGTAAAAACACTTCGAGTAAGCCGCCCAATACCTCAAAACCAGCTGCTTCAATTTCCAGTACCGGGCGGTTGCGGTAAATCTCTTTTACCGATAAAGCTTTTATTTTATCCAGTACGGCTTTGCAACTCACTTCCGAAATCAAAGGGCTATCGTAAGTGCCATTGAGAATTGCGGTTTCGTTCTGAATAAATATTTCGGCGGTTTCGGTTATAAGTTTATCTATAATACGGGCGCGTAGGTAACCAATTTGCTCGCGCCAGTCGTAAAACTCCAGGCTCGATTTACGCGCCGGGCCCTGGTCCAGAATTTGGTTTAATAAAGCCAAGCCTTGCTCCGGCGATATTAAGCCCAGGCGGCAGCCATCTTCAAAATCAATAATGCGGTAGCAAATATCGTCGGCGGCCTCTACCAGAAAAGCCAGCGGGTGGCGGTGGTAAAATACCTGATCGGTTACTTTGGGTATCAGCCCCAGTTCATCGGCAATAATCCGGAACCAATCTTTCTCGCTCTGGAAAAAACCGTACTTTTTTTCGCTGGTGTGGGTGGTGCCTTTTAGGTTAGGTAAGCTTTCTTTCGGGTATTTGGTAAAAGTAGCCAGCGTGGTATAGGTTAGGCGTAAGCCGCCGGGCATGTTGCACTGGGCCGGATAGGTATGTGTTAAAATCCGGAAGCCGGCCGCATTGCCTTCAAAATTTTGCAGGTCGGCTTTTTGAGTGGCGGTTAAGTTGTTTAAAAAAGGTTGCGCTGCCGTGCTCTGGAAATAAGCCGAAATGGCATCTTCGCCGGAGTGGCCAAACGGTGGATTGCCAATGTCGTGGGCCAGGCAGGCGGCGGCCACTATATCGCCAAAATTTGCCTCATTAATATAGTTAGAGGTTTTCAGGCCCGGGTAATTGTGTAAAATTTGTTTGCCCACCAGGCGGCCCAACGAGCGGCCCACGCAAGAAGTTTCGAGGCTGTGGGTTAAGCGGGTGTGTACAAAATCGCTTTCGGGCAAAGGCATAACCTGCGTTTTATTCTGAAGCCGCCGGAAAGCCGAAGAAAAAACAATCCGGTCATAATCGCGCTGGTACTCGCCACGGGCCCACTCATCCGAATCAGCTAAAAGCTGCCCCTGGTATCTTTTCCGGGAAAGCAGATTTTGCCAGTGCATTTGCGTCATAAAAAGCTATAATATTTTAGCGGGCAAGTAAAGCGATAATTTTGGAAAGTAAAACCGAAGAGAAAGAATAATCCAAAATAAATATACAACGCCACCCAATCCCAGCGGTGCCACAAAAGGGTAGATGGCGTTGCGTACTGATTAAAAATAAATTTTTAATCGCTTACTATTAAATACCGGGTTTAATTAATATTTAATAAATTTTACCTGTTTTGTGTTTTTGCCCTGCACTATTTGTAAGATATAAAAGCCTTTGTTTAACGGTGTAATATCTAAATTAAACGGATTATTCCCCGACGAAACATCGCGGCTGATAAAGGCATGTTCCCGGCCAATATAGTCGTAAACGGTAACCCACAGCCGGCCGCCGGTTGGCGTAAAATAATCGAAGTAGAGGTTGTTGTCTAATACCGGGTTGGGATATAATTTGATGTATGCGGTTAGGCTATTTTCGGAGCCGGTTTGCCGCACCGGCGAGTAAGCGTATTGTCCGTTGGTATTTACCAGCCGGAGCCGGTAATACGTAAAACCCTGGTTCGGCTGTGGGTCGGTAGTAGTGTAATTACCTTGGCCATTAGCCGTAACGCGGGCTATTTCGGACCACTTTACCCCCGATAAACTTTTCTCGACTACGTAATACGCCAGGCCGGTTTCGGGGGAAGTTGTCCAGTTTAGTTGGGCTGTGCCGTTGGTTTGCAAGGCTGCCACAAATGCGGTGAGTTGGGGCGGTAAATTACAATCGGTCGCAACTGCGGGTACCATGCGCGTAGAACCACAAAAATTACTCAGGAAACTGCTGCTAATAATGCGGGAACCGCCATCTACATCGTTGCGGCCGCTTAAAGCGCGGGTAGTTTGTCCGCGGGCAATAGAATAATGCATAACGGCCCGCGGCTGAATAATATGAGCCAATTGGTGGGCGTGGCCTAGTTCGTGCAGGGCAGTGGTTTCAAAGTCGAATTGCAGAGAAGTAGCGGTGGCGGGGCCAAATTGCCAGGTTACGGTATTGTTGAACTCCATATCAAATTCGCTTACCCAATAACTTTGGCTGTTGCCCAGCCGGCAGCCTTCGTAGCGGCTAATGGTGCGGCCCAATACATTGGCCGGTAAATCGGCGGAGGGTGCAAACCGGATCAGGTTTACTTTATCTTCGGCGGGGGCGGTAACGGTGGCTGTACCGCTGGCCTGCCAGTTAATGGCCGTATAACAAGACCAGGTTTGCATGGCGCGCATAAACGCATTGCGGGCCGCTGCCCCAACGTTGCCAGCAAATTGCAGCGTATAACCGCCAGCCTGGTTGGTGTTGGTGTGGTATGGCTGATACGGTAATCCTTCGCGTAAAACGTTAGTAAAAGCATAGTTTACTACCAGGCTTTGGGTGCTGGTTACTGTATTGGGGTCGTTGTTGGTTACCCGTATCTGGCCATTGCCGGCTACGCCGGTGCCTCCTTCGGTTAGCGACGGCACCTTTACCTGAATCATGTCGTCGCGCCACAAAACGTAATCCGATGCCAAAGGGCTGATATAGGAACTGCCCCCATCGTTGGAGTTCTTGAATTCTACAAAACCATTGCCGCGCGTAGCCCCAAAATTAGACCCGGTAATGGTTAAAATAGCGCCGGTTCCGGCTGTAATGCTATCGGGGCTAAAACCCAAAATGGCCGGTATACCGTAGGTGCGGGCTGCGGGGTGCGGCGTGGTAATTATTACCGGGTTATTTTTTTTTAAATCGGGGTTTTCTTTTACCGTGCGGAGGTTTATTTGTGGATAGGCTTGTAAAGCTGGGTAAAGCTCGTTGGGAATGCTGGTATACGTCCGGAACGGATCCCGGGCACCCCGGTGAGGTAACTGGTACTGAATAAAACCTTGCTGACTGCTGTAAACGCTGTAAACCGGCCGGTTGGCTAAGGCTTCGTTGGCGGCAGTTAACCGCGATGGTTCCAGAAAAAATATACCCTGCTGGCCGGTTTGCAAGCTTAAAGTAGCCGAAAAAACGTGTATTTTATTATCTAAAGCGCCGCCTTCGGTTATTACTTCTACCAAAGCCGGATTACTTATATTACCTTTAAATATTTTATATACTTCTAGTTTGTTAGAGGTATAAATATTTTGCCGTTTGGTGTCCCAAAACGCTTCCTGGGCAATTACTTTCCCTTCCAGAATTACCGTGGCTTGTTCTATACGTTGCGACAAGGGAGCCGGTACCAGCATACAGGGTTCCTGCGCAAAAACCGGATGTAGCCAAAACAATCCTGCTACTATAAAGGCTACATGTTTGTATCCCGGCCATCTTTTCTTTAACAGCTCTTTTATATTTTTCCAGTACATGCCAGGTTCGTAAATTTTAGTAAAGTAAATCTGTTTACGTACATTTTGTTATTGTTTTAATTTATTTTTTAGAAGCCGCTGGAAAATATTTTACCGGACCAATCAACCGGATACCTGCCCCACCATTTACCAAATAAATGAAAGAAAGGATTTAGAGCTATTGGGGAAATAAATAGAAATTTAGGCCATAATTTAAGTAAAAACTTCTGTTTGTTGTAACAGCAACCGGTAAATATTTGCGCTTAAAAGTTGTTTAGCGGTATTTAACTTATTCCAGTAGGAATTACCAGACAGCCCAATATTTAGGATAAGGAAATAGCTATTTATACTGGGTAGATAATGGGTAATGCCCTTATTTGATAGTTATTAGAGCTTAAACAGTAATCTTATCTGCATCCTGTTGCATAGTTCTGGCCTAAATTAACCGGATAGCTATAGTAAACGCAAAATTACTTAATGGCCAGGTAAAATGCTGGTGCTTGGTAGTGAGTTGAGAATTTTTTGGGTAGAGGCGGGAAGCAAAAAAAACGCTGCTCCCAATAGCTTGCAGCCCTGCATAGGCTACGTTCCAGAAAAAAGGATTCCGGGCTATTATAAAGAGCAGCGATTTCAAAAATTATATAAACGGGTAATTTTATTACCCAACGGGTATCTTTTAAATGGTTTTACTAACTACCTGAATTTTCACTTAGTTAGAAAAAAAGCCGTAATCTGGTTATAAATATCAATTATTGGCCTGGAAATAATTAAAACGGAAAGCTTTAAACCGCCGGAAAAAGAAATAGCAGCAGCCAAAAAGGGCCAGTTCCAGAATTGCTTCTAATAAAATGGTGATAATAATGGTAGACATGTTTTTTTATTAAATGGGTTAGGGCTTACTTTTTAGGAATTAGGGTTTCTGAAGATAGAGGTAGAAGCAGGAGAAACTGTTTGTTTGCTTAGGTAGGATGAGTTGCGCAGTGCGGCTAGTAAAGTAGCCGGCGTAAGAAGTAACCGGGCACCAAAAGTTAAAATGATTCGGGCCGCTACATAGTTGGTGGTAATAGTTGATTTCATAGTTTTAATAATAGGTCGGTAGTAATATTTAAATGGTTTTGCAAAGTTTCTCAAAGCTCATTTGGGTAACCTTACATTTCATTATTTTACAAGAACTAGGCCAATTTTATAATTATTGAATATTGGATATAATTAAAGTAATTTCGGGTATTCTGTTTATTAAAACTGTCCGGTTTTAGAACAAGTGTACGGTTTTAAGCTGTCCGGCTTTGATACACTTTACTAACCGGGTAAAAATGCTGTTCAACCTACAAGATTCAGAATAAATGAAAATGGTTGCGTGGTATCAGAAAAAAATAAAATATTTTTCTAAACAACTCACTTTTATGCCCTAAGACCAGTATTTGCTTTGCAAATGAAGACCAGTTAGGCTAGTTTTGCTGTGCAAAATTTGTTTAACTTATTTCATGAAAAAGGTTTTAATTATTGTTGTCCTGCTGGGTTTAATAGGTGGGTTCTTGTACTACCGTAACTTTGTGTCTTCGCCTAAATATTCGCTGCTGCAGGCCCATGAGGCTATGCAGGAACACGACCTGGAACAGTTTCAGAAGTACGTAGATGTAGAAAGCGTAACCGGCAGCCTGGTAGACCAACTGGCAGCTAACCAAAGTATTATTAGTGCCATCAATCCGGGAAGTTTGATAACCAAGCAGGTGCTCCGGTTTATGAAACCACAACTAACCCAGGTAGCGGGCAAAGAAATTCAGAAATACGTAGAAACCGGCGATTTTAAAAAAGATCCCAACGCGCCCCGGCGTAAAGTAGATATTTCGCTTTCGGGCTTATGGCACAAAGTTGTAAGCGATAGCGCTGATTTTAAAGGGGTAAAGTATGTAAATGAGCAAGGCGAGACCGCTTTGGTGGGCCTGGAGTTTACCCAGCCCCGCTACGATACTACCCTGGTACTGGAAGTTAAAATGCAGGATAAAGGCGATTATTGGCAGGTAGTGCAGCTTACCAATACCAGCGAATTGCTAAAACACACCTCACGGCTGCAAAAACAGCGTATTGCCCAAAAGCTGCACCTGCGCTAATATTCATTATAAAAACTACCTGCGCGTAGCACCTGGCAAAGCGCAGGTAGTTTTGTTTTAGGTATAAGGCAACTAATACAAGGCTATTAAATATTGGATTAGTTGCCAGGTGCCGTATACCACCAGGAAAAGCAGGGCCAGTATTACCAATACAATTAAGGCAATTAAACCGTTGCCGCTGCCCTGGTATTTACCCTCCTGGTAATGTTTGCGTAATAAATTTACGTTGCGCTGGTTGGCTTTAAAAGCAAAATCGAAGATGGTACCAATAACCGGAATACTCCCGAAAATAGCATCTAAAGCCAGGTTGCCCAGCATCATAATCCAAACTTTGCGGCTTACACCGTGCTTAATCATGGTTAAGAGTAAACCCGACGACACGGCAAAGCTGGCAATGCTGCCGCCAAACGGAATCAGGCCCAGAATGGGATCCAGGCCAAACCGCAGGTTGGTACCCGGTACTCTAAACTGGTTATCCATAAACCGCGAAATCAATTCGATCCAGCGGAGCCGCTCATCGGCCGCCAGGTTTTTAGGAGCGTCTATATTGTTATTAATCATATAAATAATTTCGGTTGTTAGCTGTAAATAATAAACTCTTGTTTTAATAAAGAGAAATATTGGCCTGATAAACAAATATTTACCTTGCTATATTCCTGTTGTTAAGCCTGCATACGTGCAGGAGCGGTGCCAGGGTATAAACTTTTCAATCGCTAAACTTCTTTTGGTCTTGCATAAATTATTCAATTACTTATTAAGCTATATTCTTTTACTGACGGTATTGCCTTTTCCCTTGCTAGCGGTCAATCCTACCGATAGTATAACTACCGTAAGTTCCGATAAAATATTAGCTGGTATTTTTGCCAATGATGCTACTTTCCGGACCGATTATTATTATACCCAGGGTTTAGGCGTTAACCTGGTGCACCCGGCGCTCCAAAAATCGCCGGTTACTAAAATATTGTTGCCGGCGGCGGTGGGTAGCACCCGCTTTTACGGTTTGCAAATCCGCTACGATGGCTTTACGCCCTTAAAGATTTTAGAAGCCAATATCCGCTACGGCGACCGGCCTTACGCGGCCTATGTATTTATAAAAAGTTACCAGGTTAATAACCAACCCCAAAAAAAACAACGCTTCACATCCGGCCTCGACCTGGGTTTTATGGGCCCCGGTGCAGGCGCTAAAAATTTCCAGATTAAAGTGCACGAGTGGTTAAATTCGCCGCGGCCTTTGGGTTGGGATAACCAAATTCAGAACGATATAATTCTGGGCTATACCCTCGACTACGAAAAACAATTGCTGGGTTTGGGCAGAATTTTGGAAATAATGGGTAATGCTGGTGCTTCGGCCGGAACATTGTATACCCATGCCAACACCGGTTTATTTATTCGGGCGGGCAAAATGAACCCATATTTCTGCAATCTGGGTATAACGGCCCGGGAAAACCGGAGCAGCTTACAAAAGTTTCAGTTTTATGCCCAAGGGCGATTAACCGGTAAACTGGTAGGCTACAATGCAACGCTACAAGGCGGACTTTTAAATCGGGATAACCCCTATACCCTGTCGGCGGGGCAAATTTCGCGGACGGTGCGGCAGGAAACAGCGGGTTTAGTTTGTACTTACGGTGGTATTAGTTTCGAGAGTTCCGTAGTATGGCAATCGCCGGAGTTTGAACATGCCCGCCGCCATAAATGGATGTTTTTTGAATTGCGGTTTACCTTGTAAGCTTTGGAATAATTAACTTAAAAGCTAAGTTAAGCGATAGTTTGTATTAAGAAGCCACCGGAACTAATCCTCATAAACATAAAGAAGGCGGAGCCGAAATATTATTTCGGCTCCGCCTTCTTTATACAAATAAAAATTGTTTTGGGTGTAGGTGCTATTTGTTGCCGTTGCTTTGGTGCGTGGCTATAATTTCCTGTAAAAACTGGAAAAAGGGTGCTGCAAATTCTTCGCGACGTAACGCAAATTCAACGGTTGTTTTCAGGAAATCGAGTTTATTGCCAATGTCGTAGCGCTGGCCTTCTATGGTATGCGAATAAATTTGCTCGCGTTTTAATAAATTGAGCATGGCATCGGTAAGCTGCAATTCGTTGTTTTTACCTTTGGGCGTTTCTTCAATGGCTTTAAAAATGCCGGGTGTTAAAATATACCGGCCGGCAATAGCCAGGTTAGAGGGCGCCGATTCAATGGCTGGTTTTTCTACCAGTTGGTCTAGTTGCAGAATAGAATCGCTTAGTTTTTTGCCGCCTACAATACCGTAACGGTTTACTTTGTCGGCCGGTACCGTTTCTACGGCAA
The DNA here is from genome assembly GCF_057359045.1 of Adhaeribacter sp. Classification (NCBI taxonomy): domain Bacteria; kingdom Pseudomonadati; phylum Bacteroidota; class Cytophagia; order Cytophagales; family Hymenobacteraceae; genus Adhaeribacter; species Adhaeribacter sp. The sequence continues at coordinate 50,453 of NZ_JBMQUD010000078.1, read as the reverse complement.
TTATCGTCGATTGGTATTGGTCGTATAAATCGCTGAGCTGTTGCGTTACCGGAATAACCGAACTCATAACGGTATCCCCCAGGAGGACCGCAAATGGCTCGTCGCCGGTGTGCTGGCGGGCGTAGTAAATGGCATCGCCTAAACCTACAATTTCTTTTTGCCGGATAAAGTAAATATTGGCCATATCCGAAAGCCGGCGCATTTCTTTATACAGCGCTTCTTCTTTTTGTTGCAGCCGTTCTTCCAGTTCAAAATTGCGGTCGAAGTGGTCTTCAATGGCGCGTTTGCCTTTACCCGAAATTATTAAAATATCTTCTATGCCCGAGTCTACCGCCTCTTGCACCACATACTGGATGGTAGGCGTATCTATAATCGGGAGCATTTCTTTGGGCTGCGCTTTGGTGGCCGGTAAAAAACGGGTGCCCAATCCGGCGGCAGGAATTACGGCTTTTTTTATCATAATATTGGTTTACGGTCTATGGCAAGTGGCCATAGAAATAGTAAAAAAGTTAATCTTAAAAGGGAAATGAGGTTCTTCGGTATTTATTATAAAGAATCCTTTAGGTTATGGCGCACAAGTAAATAACCGACTGAACGCTACAAAACTAAATAATTGTGGGTTTAATCACGCGGGCATTCAGCTTTTTAAATTCAACTATTAATTTATTTAACATGCTGTCGCCGTAATATAACCCAATAATAGAACCACCTGAGCCGGTAAAAGTTGCCGAAGCACCAGCCGCCCGCGCCGTATTTATTAATTCCATGTTGCTATCGCTTATTTTCATGATTTTGCAGCGCAGGTCAAAGTTTTCGTTCATTAAGTCATGCAGCAATTTATGATCTTTCTGCAAGATAGCGTCTTTTCCTTGCTCGGCCAGGGATGCAATATTGGCCAGGGTTTCTTTTACAAAGGTATCGCCTTGGTCGTAGCGGGTGCGCACATCGTTAAGTACTTTGCCCGATACTTTACTCAATTCAGTTTTGTAGGCAATAAATACATTGGGTAGCAACGTGGGGTCTAAGGGTTGGTAAATGCCGTGGCCCTTCGTTTTAATTTGTTCTTCGTTAAAATCCATGTAAACCAGGCCTTCATACACCTGAATTACGCGGTCTTGCAGACCGGCATTAATGCCTAATTCATCTATTTCGGCCGATAGGGCCAGACTGGGAAAAATTTCCTGCGGTATGGTTACGTTGTAAAACTGCGACAGCGCCCGCATGGTGGCAATAATAATAGCACTGGAACCCGCCAAACCCACCTGCCGCGGAATAGACGAACTGTACCGGATGGTAAAGTTTTTATTGGCCAGGGTAATATTACTTTTCTGACAGAATTCGCAGAACTTTTTAATAGCGGCTTTAATAAGGGGTATACCGCCGTGGTAACCCGTTAAACTTATTTGTTCGCAGAGTTCATGAATATTTTTGTATTGGTGGCAGTCTTGCTGCTGCGGCGCTATCTCCAGTTCGGGTGTTTGGTAAAGCTGAATGTGTGCACCATAATTTTTAACAATCAGCGAAATAGTCTTGCCAAAATAGCCATCCGAAGGGTTACCCAGAATAGCAGCTCGGGCATACGCCCGGGTTTCAATAATCATGTAACTAGTATTTAATTAGCCGTCCCAAAATAATCGGGTATCGGGCAAAAGTAAAAAATAAAACCAGAAAATTTATACCTTAACGGTGGAATAAATATTTAGTTTTCTTAATATTTATTTGGCTATATATTTTTTTACCTGATTACATTTTAAAGTTTACCCCCACGCCGGAAAAACGCCGGTCCCTATTAGGAATTGCAGCGCCAGGAATACCCGGATAACAGCAAAGTAAAACCGGTTGCGCATCATAAATACTGGTTTAAGCCCAAAGCTACCAACCATATATTAGGACACTTTAAAGCGCAGATTATTTTTTTGTGAATGTTGAGGTAATTACAACAGGCCGTGTGGTTTTATAAAGTAATTTGCAAGGTTAATAATTCCGATTCGCCGTTGTCGTTGTCGGTAATGGCTAGGGCCCGGAAAGTATGGCTGTTTTCGGCTGACTCAATTACAATCGACTCAATCTTGCCCTGGTAAGTAGCGCCATTAACTTCCTGTATTAAAGCTGTATAGAGGGTTTGCGGCGTAGCATCGGGTTCCATAGCCGCTGCTGGCACATAACCCACAAAGCTACCCAAAACTTCGCCGTCCTGAATAGCATCAGGTGTGTTTTCTACGGCGGCGGTAAAAAATAAGGTGTTTTTATAAGCAACTGCTCCCGAAAAGCGCGCGCTTAAACCTTTGATTTCAGGTAAATCGAACTGGGTAAGTGTATAGGCCGGTATTTGGTTTGTAGGTTTTACCAGGCTTTGCAAAAAATTGGCGGCATTAAACCGAAATACCACATTAGGACCGGTTACCGCCGAGCGTTGCCACAAAAACAAATCTCCGGCTGAGGTGGTAGCGGCGGCTTCCAGGTTTAATAAATCGCCGAGGAGCAGTTCTTTATTTTGTTGCAGGGCTTGGTAAAGCGGCGCGAGTGAAAATTCCTGTACTACGGCCGGGTCGCCGGTAACTTCGGGTAATTTAATCAGGTAGCCTTTTTGCCGGTTGGGTGCCGAGCCTGAGCCCAGGGCCAACAGGTGTTCTTGCCCGTTTATGGTAAGGGTGGTTAAACATTCCAGATCGGGTTTAATGGCTTTTGGAATTCGGCCGGTGTTAAAGTTGCTCGTGGCAAATAACGCAATGGTATCGGTGAGTTTAAAACTTGGTAAATCCAATACGTACAAATAAGGCGAATCGTCGCCGATAACGTAAACTTTGCCGTTTATAATTTCAATGCCGGAGGCCGACGGAATATTGGAAAAACGGATTTTATCCAGGATTTTAACTTGCATCTTAGCGGCTTTATCAGGGGTTTGCACCGGCGCTTGCTTTTGCCTTTGCTGGCACGAAAACACAACGGGAATAAAAAAGCAAAACAGGCCCAATTGCCAGAGTCGTGTAATCATTATGGGTATTAACTTTACAAATGCTATTATTTCAGGTTACTATAAAAGCAACCAAAATTATTAAGCTTGGTATTGTTACGACCAGGCTATTAAAAAGATTATTTTAACGAGCGGTTACCAGGCTAACCAATGACCAGGTTGCTTTTTAAGTAAGGCGTAGGTTTTATAATAAGGTACATTTTAATTTATTTAACCTGCCGTTTACTAGAGGATTGTACTAAATACTAAGGCTTGTAATATTTATATGATTGATTTTTCGAAAGAATTTGAATACCGTACCTCCCGCAGCGGCGGCCCCGGCGGCCAGAATGTAAATAAGGTTTCTTCTAAAGTAGAATTGCGGTTTCAGGTAAATAATTCGGAGTTGCTAACCGAAGAAGAGAAAGCATTGTTGCACGAAAAGTTGGGCAATTATATTACCCAGGAAGGTTACCTGCAGCTTACCTGCCAAACCGAACGCAGCCAGTTAGCCAATAAAGAACGCTGTATTCAGAAATTTTACGAGTTGCTGGGCAAAGCTTTTACAAAACAAAAAGCCCGTAAAGCCACCAAACCCTCCAAGGCCTCGCAACAGGAGCGCATTGCTTCCAAGAAAAAGTTATCCGATAAAAAAGCCAACCGCGGCCGCGTCCGCTCTTCTGATTATTAGGGTATACCGGCTAATTTTAGCAACACTAAGATTTATAAATCTGAGGGGAGTAAGCTAGAGAAACCAGAACTTACTGGCATTATGGCGCAAGTTTTATCAATTCCAAAATTTCGTTTTCTTCTGAATTTAAGAATTCCTGGATAGCTTCTATATTTTTATGAAGTAACTCTGCTATGGATTTGGTGTTTATAATTAGCAGTTCTTAACCAAATTATCTTTGAAGGAAAGCCCCTGATTACATTTAAATCAACAAAATCTGAGTCTAAGGTAACTATGGCAAAATTGTGCTTTTTTGCATATTCGAAAATTTCGATATCAAAGGCATTTTCTAAAGCAAGCTGCCGGACCTGCTTTGCTGCAGAAAATATGTCTGCTAATTGCTAACCAGCTTTGGTGAAATATTCTGGTCGAATAACAGGGTCAAGAGGCAATCTTAAGTTTATGTTCTTTATCCGCCGCAAAAGCAAGACAGGCATTAATCATCTCTTCGTTTAATTCTGCAAAATCTGAGATAATTTCTTTTTAGACATACCAGTTGATAGCCAATTTAACACGTCATAAACCGCTATTCTTGTGCCTTTAATGCATGGCTTGCCAAATATTTTATCCGACCGTATCTCTAAATACTCCTGATAATCTATAATTGAATAGACTATAATTCTGGATAAAATGGTTTTATGAAGGCATTAAAGGTGTAGTATTCTATTATAAAAAAATCCCGAATAACTTTCTAGCTACCCGGGATTTTACTTTATCAGATTGGATTGATATTACATCTCTTTCAACTCTCCTACCATTTTAGTGATAGTAGCTTTGGCATCGCCAAAAAGCATTAAAGCATTAGGGTAGCCAAATAATTCGTTTTCGATGCCGGCGTAGCCCGAAGCCATACTGCGCTTGCTGATAATTACGGTGCGGGCCTTATCGGCATTTAAAATAGGCATGCCGTAAATAGGGCTGGCCGGGTTGGTGCGGGCAGCCGGGTTTACCACGTCGTTCGCCCCAATAATTAAGCACACATCGGTGTTAGAGAACTCATCGTTAATATTTTCCATTTCAATGAGCTTGTCGTAGGGTACGTTGGCTTCGGCCAGGAGTACGTTCATGTGGCCCGGCATCCGGCCGGCTACTGGGTGAATGGCAAATTTTACCGAAATATTCTTTTTTTCGAGCAACTCGGTCATTTCCCGTACAATGTGCTGCGCTTGCGCTACGGCCATACCGTATCCCGGCACAATAATTACCGACGAGGCCGAATCGAAAATCATGGCAGCTTCTTCTACGCCCACTTCTTTTACCTGAATATCGGAAGCACCTCCGGCCGCGGCGGCAGCGCTGCCCTGGCCAAAACCCCCTAACAAAACACTTACCAAAGAGCGGTTCATGGCCTTACACATAATCTGGGTAAGAATAATACCCGATGCGCCTACCAGCGCACCCGCAATAATGAGTACCTGGTTGTTCAGCACAAAACCGGTGAAACAAGCGGCTACACCGGAGTAAGAATTCAGCAAAGAAATTACCACCGGCATATCGGCCCCACCAATTGGAATAACCGTAAGAATACCCAGCAGTAAACCAATGGCCAGCACCAGCATCATGTACAAATCGTTATTCGGGTCGAGTACCAGGAAAATACTGGCTACCAGCATGGCTAAGAACAAAATAGCATTTAAGGCGTGCTGGCCACTAAAAGTAATGGAATTGCCATTTACTTTGCCCGACAACTTGCCGTAAGCCACCATGGAGCCGGTAAAGGTAACGGCACCAATAATAACACTAAGCACTACGGATACACCAATAATGGTGGGCATAATTACCTCGGCATCGTGGGCCATACGCCAATATTCGGAGGTAGCTACCAACACCGAACTGATACCACCAAAACCGTTGAAAAGTGCCACCATCTCGGGCATTTGGGTCATTTCTACTTTTTTGGCCACGTACGTACCTGCCGCCGAGCCTACTAAAATGGTAACGAAAATTTCGGTATAGCTTAAAACATCGCGTACCAGTAAAGTAGCCACAATGGCAATAAACATGGCTACCGCCGAGTAAATATTACCCTGACGGGCCGTGTGGGTTTTACCCAGCATTTTAATGCCTACAATAAAGAGCACCGAAGCCACCAGGTAAGCTAACTGAATAATAATAGTGAGTAATTGCTGATTCATGTGGGGAGCCTCCTTTATTTCTTTTTCTTGAACATCTGGAGCATGCGGTCAGTAACCACGTAGCCGCCTACCACATTTAGGGTCGCAAAAAACAAAGCCACTATCCCCAATATTTTACTCAACGGGAACTCGCCGGGCAGCGGACCCGAACAAATAATAGCCCCTACAATGGTAATACCCGAAATAGCATTAGAACCTGACATCAAAGGTGTATGCAAGGTAGGCGGCACTTTGGCAATCAGTTCAAAACCTACGTAGCTAGCCAGTACCAGTACGTAAAGCAGTACAATTAAATTTTCTATCGACATGATTTGAATGTTGAAAAGTTGTAAGGTTATAAATTGAAAGGATTTTTCTTACAAAGAAAAAGGCGTATCAGGCTGATTTGTGCTCTTTACTGATTTTAATAATGAACCTGATTGTAAGTATTAAGTACTCTTTTGTGACAGATAGCCGTTAAGTAATGGTAAAACCATTTTTAAAACAAAATTTGATTATCACATTACCACATTACCACAATTATTTAAGCGGTGGCTTTTTCCAGGATATTTTTGGTAAAGGTATGTACCAGTTGGCCCTGATGGGTAATTAACGAGCCTTTCGTAATATCTTCGTCCATTTCCCACTTAAAGCCATCTTTGCTACCCAGGTGCAGCAGTAAGGTACTAATGTTGCGGGCGTAGAGTTCGCTAGCATTTACGGGCAGCAAAGCCGGTAAATTAGATTCACCGATAATGGTTACGTGGTGCTTTACTATTATTTGGTTTATTTCGCTTAAAGCGCAGTTACCACCCGATTCTACGGCCATATCCACGATAACTGAGCCGGGCTTCATGGCGCGCACCATTTCTTCGGTAACCAGCAACGGGGCTTTTTTACCAATAACCAAAGCCGTTGTAATTACCAGGTCGGCATCGGTAATGCGGCTTTTTATTAATTCCTGCTGCTTTTGTAAATATTCCGCCGATACTTCTTTGGCGTAGCCGCCTTCGGTTTTTACGCCTTCGTCGGATTTAACTTCCAGGAACCGGCCACCCAACGATTCTACTTGTTCTTTTGTTTCGGGGCGCACATCGGTTACTTCTACTACGGCACCTAAACGGCGGGCGGTGGCAATGGCCTGCAACCCGGCTACACCGGCACCAAATATTAAAACTTTAGCGGGGGTTATGGTACCGGCAGCGGTCATCATCAGCGGGAATATTTTGCCTAGATGGTTGGCCCCAAGCAACACGGCTTTGTAACCGCCCAGGTTGGCCTGCGAGCTGAGGGCATCCATTTTCTGAGCTCGCGAAATACGGGGTACCGCATCCATCGAAAACGCCGAAATTTGTTTTTCGCGCAGTACCTGTATTAGTTCCGGTACGGTGTAGGCATACAAAAAGGAAATAAGAATAGCCCCGTTTTTCATTAAGCGGGCTTCGGCAGGGGTGGGGGCGTTTACTTTCAGGACAACGTCGGCCTGGCCGTACACTAAAACCGGATCGGCTAGTACAGTTGCACCTGCCTGGGTGTAAGCTTCGTCCAGGAAGTTAGAATTGATGCCCGCATTGGATTCGACGGTACATTGAAAACCGGCTTTTTGCAGACTTTTTACCACATCGGGGGTTATGGCTACCCGGTTTTCGTACAGCTTGGTTTCTTTGGGGATAGAAATTTTCAAAGCTCTTATGCGTTAAAGATATAAAGCAATATTACTCTGTGCCCAATATAGATATATTAATTATAAATTTCCCAGCCCGGCAAACCGATAAAAGCAAATAATCACCCAATAGGCGCTTGTATTAAATTAAAAATGCCTGTGGAGGGTTATTAAATAGGTAAAAAACGTTAACTAAATTTTTTGATATCTTCGCCTAAGTCGTAAACCGGCTGATTTTTTATTTTTCGGGCCAGTAAGCTGCTACCCGCCGCCGACCGGTAACCACCGGCGCAATGTACCATAATGGGTTTATCGGTAGGTATTTCGGCAAAACGGCTCCGCAATTCGGGTAAAGGAATGGCCAGGCTATTCGGGAAAGGTTTGTGTTCTTTTACTTCGTTAGCATTGCGCACATCTACAATGGTAAATTTTTCCGGATCTTTTTTTAAGTTAGTAAAATTAGCGAAGTTGTTCCGGGCGCTGGTTTCGGTTGCGCCAACCGGGTTTATTAAAGTACCCAGAATATTTTTCTCGTACCCGATTTTGGCTGTTTTTGCGATTACTTCATTCTGGCTTTCCTCATCGGTGCATACCAGGTAAATTTTTTCGTCGGGTTTAATAACCGAGCCCAACCAGGTTTCGAATTTAAGTTCGTTTTGCAGGTTTATGGCGCCCGGTAAGTGCCCTTGTTTAAAATCAGCAGTTGGCCGGGTATCTATAATTAATGCGTTTTTTTCCAGGCTGCAATCTGGGGCCAAAAACGGTACCCGCGAGATACTGGCTTTATACTCGGGCGCACCGGTTTTATTTAACTTTACATCGAACGGAAAATAAGCCGGTACAAAAGGTTGGTCGGCCAGAATGTAGTTAATAAATTCCGCTTCAGTCATTGCCTGCAGGGCCGGGTTGCTTTCTTTTTCGGCACCCAAAGTGCTGTTCGGAGCATTGCTAATGCCTTTGCCGCACAGCGAACCCGCACCGTGCGCCGGGTACAGTACCAAATTATTGGGTAAGGGCATTATTTTTTCGTGAATAGATCGGTACAGGGCCTGGGCTAAAGCTTCGCGGGACGTGTTGATACTACCGGAATCGTGTAAATCGGGTCGGCCCACATCACCTACAAAAAGTGTATCGCCAGAAAATAAAGCATACGGTTTCCCTTTTTCGTCGTGTAAAAGCACACAAATGCTGTCGGGGGAGTGGCCGGGGGTATTCAGGGCGTGTAAAGTAACTTCGCCTAGGGTAAAAGAATCCCCATCATCGAAAGGAATATGGGGGTAAGTGGCACTGGCCTGTTTGCTGGTGTAAATGGTAGCTTCTTTGGTAGCGTTTATTTCAAAATGGCTGCTTACAAAATCGGCGTGGGCATGGGTTTCTATTACGGCCACAATTAAAGCATCGTGCAAATTCGCAAACTCATAATAAGGTCTGGGATCGCGGGCCGGATCAATCAAGGCAATTTTGCCTTCGCTCATAATGGCGTATGCATAATGGGCCAAACCTTCGTCTTTAAACTGTTCTATGATCATGGTGCTTGCGGTTAAAAGCCGGCAACCATTTTACCGGCAACAGTAACTACGAAACCCAAGGGGAAAAGTGATTTTTAGTTGTTAGTGATTAGTAGTTAGTTTTTAGAAAAATAATTTACCAGGCTTGATATGTGCCAGAATAAGCTTTGTGCAACGCACTTCCTTAATGATGCTTACTTATTTTCCATAACAGGAAATAAGCCAAGTGTTCCTAAAAACTAACTACTAACCCCTAAACACTAATTAAACAGGTTGCTTAGTAAGCCTTTCTTTTCTTCAATTTTATAACCGGCTTTGGTTACGTTCTGGATAATATTTTCGGCCGCCACTTCGTCGCCTTTTACCGTTAATATTTTATCCGGGTTTTTAGTATCTACCTCCCAGCCTTGTACATTTTTTACGGCATCAAGATATGGTTTAACGCTGGCTACACAAGAAGAACAGTTTATATTGGTTTTAAATTTTAGCGTTTTCATAATTGTTTAACTTGGTTTAAATGGTATGGTTATAACGGTTTATTTAAATAAAATGATCAGGTTAAAATAAATTTTTAGTCTACAAATTTTCTGCCTGGGGTTAACCGGGGTCAGAAAACGTAAGTTTATTTAAGGCAAAGGAGTGCGATTAAGGCAGTCTTTGCACTTGGTTTATGTTTGCTGGTAATATTTTACAGTTTAAGATTGCGCAACCGCAAACTGTTGGTTACCACCGATACGGAACTTAGCGCCATGGCGGCCCCGGCCAGCATAGGATTAAGCAAAAAGCCGAAGAACGGATACAGTACACCGGCCGCTACGGGTATGCCAATCAGGTTGTAAATAAATGCCCAGAATAAATTTTGTTTAATGGTGCGTACCGTGGCGTGCGATAACCGGATGGCCGGTACAATGTGCCGCAAATCAGATTGCATTAAAGTTAAGTCGGCGGCTTCCATGGCTATGTCGGTGCCTTTGCCCATAGCTATGCCTATGTCGGCCTGGGCTAGCGCCGGCGAGTCGTTTATACCATCGCCCACCATGGCTACCGTGTGGCCCTGGGCCTGCAGTTGCTGCACATAACTGGCTTTTTCGGTAGGTAAAACCTCGGCGGCAACGTGGGTAATATTTACCTGCCGGGCTACCGATTGGGCCGTTTGCTGGTTGTCGCCGGTGAGCAAGTGCACTTGCAAGCCCAAATTCTGGAGCGATTTTACCGCTGCTGCCGAGGTTTCTTTGATGGGATCGGTTACAGGTAGTAAGGCCAATACTTGTTGGTTATCGGCAATAAACAAGATAGTTTTGGCCAAAGCTGCCTGCGTTTGGGCCATTGTTTGCACCTTTTCGGGCACTATAATCTGCATTTCCTGCATTAAATGGCGGCTCCCGATGTAATACGTTGTGCCGGCTACCGTAGCTTTTACTCCTTTACCGGTCAGGCTTTCAAAGTTTTGAGTCACGGTCGGCAGCACGTTTTCAGCCTCTAATTTCCGGATTACAGCATCGGCGAGCGGGTGCTCCGATTGTAGCTCAATGGCCAGTACCGCGCTTTTAACGGCACTTTGGTTTACCTGCGGCTGCGCCCAAATAAAATCTTCGGCTTCGGGTTGGCCTTTGGTAAGCGTACCGGTTTTATCCAGCACAATTACGTTGGCTTTATGGGCTGTTTCCAGACTTTGGGCATCTTTTACCAGAATACCATTTTGGGCGCCTTTGCCCACCGCTACCATTATGGCCGTAGGCGTAGCCAAACCCAAAGCACAAGGGCAGGCAATAATTAAAACCGTAATTAGGGCTTGTAAAGCAAAAGTTAAGTTGTTCTCTACCCCCGAAAAATACCAAACAACAAAGCTGGTAAGGGCAATCAGAATTACGACCGGTACAAATATGGCCGAGATTTTATCGACCAGTTTTTGCACGGGTGGTTTACTGGCCTGGGCTTGTTGTACCGTTTTAATAATTTGGGCCAGCAAGGTTTGGTCACCGGTTTTTTGCGCCAGCAGCTCAAAACTGCCTTTCTGGTTTACGGTTCCGGCAAATACCTTGGCACCCGGCTTTTTCGGTTGCGCTACGGGCTCGCCGGTAATCATGCTTTCGTCTACAAACGACTCGCCCTGGTGCACCAAACCATCCACAGGAATTTTTTCGCCGGGGCGGATGCGAATCCGGTCTTGTGGCTGCACCTGCTCCAAAGGTATTTCTACTTCGGTGCCGTTGGGGTTAATAATTTTAACGGTTTTGGGTTGCAAGCCGATTAATTTTTTAAGTGCCGCAGAAGTACTGGCCCGGGCCCGCTCTTCCATTAATTTACCCGCCAGAATAAAGGCAATAATAGCCGCCGCCGATTCAAAATAAACCTGCGGTGCTAAACCGCGGCTAAGCATAAAGCTGGGGTACAACGTATTAAAGGCGCTAAACAAAAAAGCTACGCCGGTACTTAAAGCCACCAGGGTATCCATATTGGCCGATAAATGGCGCGCTTTTTTAAAACCACTGATAAAGAAATCGCGGCCAAACCAGAAAATAACTACACCGGTTAGCACCAGCATAATGTAGTTAGAACCCGGAAAGCCGTGGTGAAAAAACATGCCTATAACTATAACCGGCAAGGCTAAAGCAAAAGCAGCAATGGTCCTGGATTTTATGCTTTCATAATGTTTTTTTTCGGCGGCTTCCAGTTCAGCGGCCGCGTGGGCGGTATCGGGCAGCAGTTCGTAGCCAATCTGGCTTACAACCTTCTGCATGGCTTTTAAGTCAATTTTTGCGGGTTGGTATTCTACCTCGGCCGATCGGTTAGGGTAACTTACGTTTACGTTCTGTACTCCCGGTTGGGCCTTTAACATCGACTCCACGCTAACAGCACAGGCGGCGCAAGTCATGCCGCCCAGCGGAAAGGTAGCCTTTACCGTGGTGGGGGCAACAGCAAGTGTTTCGATAGTTTCCATAGTAAATTCTTTTACTTATTTTATCGATACAAAGATATTTGCGTATAGGCAGGTTCGTGTTACAGCATCCGGCTTAAATGTTATAAGATTTTGTCGGGGACCTTATCCCCAGTCCCTTCTCTACCAGAAGAAAGTAAGTCTGGCTAATGAATTATTTTAAGTAGATGTTTTTAGCTGAATTAAGTCCTCTGCCTGCAGGAGGAGGATTTAGGGTGAGGTAAACTGAAAAAAATAGATGGAAAAATATTTACATTAAACGCATGAAGAATCCAAAAGGAACCCTGATCGCTTTGGGTGGCGGCGGCGACGATGTGCTGATTAAGCTGATTCACTCAGAATATTGTCATCACAAATCGGTGGTGGAGGTAATTACCACGGCGGCACCGGAGCCGGAAGAATCGGGGCAGGCTTACGTAGAAGCTTTTGAGGAGTTTGGGTTGCCTAACGTGCGTTTTATGCACATCGACGAGCAAAACGCCGCCGACCAACCCGAATATTTAGAGCGAATTAAAAAAGCCGATGTTATATTTTTTACCGGCGGCGACCAGCGGCGGATTCTTAAATTTTTGAAAGGTACACAGGTGCATAAACTCATGAAGAGCCGCTACCAAACCGACGAAATATTAATTGCCGGTACTAGTGCCGGCTCGGCGGCCATGTCGGACCGGATGATTTACGAAGGCTACGGGCCGTACTCGCTGGAGAAAGGCCGTACCAAAACCAGCGCCGGTTTATCTTTTATCCGGAACATGTACATCGATACGCATTTTACTGAGCGGGGACGGTTTGGTCGGTTGTCTATTGCGGTTTCGCAATGCCCCGAATATATTGGTATTGGGTTGGGCGAGGAAACGGGTGTTATTATCCGGGAAGGTAGTTTGTTAGAGGTTTTTGGGATTGGTGTAGTAACCATTATTGATGGCGCCGAGATAAAATATTCGAATATTCATGAAGTGCCGCACGGCGCGCCCATTGCGGTAGAACACCTGGTAATGCATTTACTGGTAGAAGGTAACCAGTTTTGCCTGAAGACTAAGAAAATTAAGTTTGCACCAGCAACTGCGGCGCAACCTTAATTTATACTTTAAAATTTCTAATCCAAGTTTCAGCCAGCGTAGGATTGGTAAAGAAATGCTCGTTTTCTTTGCCAAACATACTTTCGTACTTCTCTATTTTGGTTTGGTCCTGATGTATGTGGGCGGCGGCTACGCATTGTATGCCCCGGGTATTTTTTAGTTGCATAGTAGCGCCTTCATCAAACAGGTTTACGTAGCCGGTTTTCCAGTTGTAATTAGCCAGGGTTGCCGGCACAATTACCCTGAATTTTTTATGCGCTGCTAAATCGGTAGCCGTAAAGCCGTGCAGGTTAATCAATATTTTAAAGTGCCCGTTCTCCTCTACCTGGCTCAAGGCCTGCTGGAGCGATGCTTCCCACTGGTCGACGGCAGCAGCATCTACATCGCCGCTTAACTGGGTAATTATTAGATGCTGTTCGGGGTACCACTTAGTCTGGGTAATATTTGTCTTTGCCATAATAGATAAGATAATTTATTAAACGTTATTCTCTGGCAAATGTAAGTTATATCGTGTATTTCTGAGCCTAGGTGATTATATATCAGAAGTATATACCAGGAAACCACCTGGCTAAAATTATGCAATCAATCCTTAATGTTTCAGATATATCCAGTGATTGCCGGAAGCGGATGCTGGCGGTGCTCTACCCAGGTCTGTGCCCTCACAGACCTGAAGCATAGCTTTAACCACCGGCTTTCTTTCGATTTGTAAGAGCAAAAACCGAGTACGGGGAGTAAGTAATTACAGAACTTCTCTTAATAGCATTATAACAGCTTGCCGAAAAAACCACAATCACTTATGTTAGTGGTTGTGGTTTTTTCGGCAAGCGCAGCACGGTCAGAAGTTTTACCGTTTGGCACCGGCAAATTTCATGCGGTAATCGGCGTCTACGTCGCCTTTGGTTATTTTGGTAAGCCGGCCTTTGAGCAATCGCTTTTTTAAACCCGATAAGTGGTCGGTAAATAAAATGCCTTCAATGTGGTCGTACTCGTGCTGAATAATCCGGGCTACCAAACCATCAAACACTTTTTCGTGTACTTGCCAATCCAGGTCCTGGTACCGGATAGTAACCCGCGCCGGGCGGTATACGTCTTCGCGCACGCCCGGTATGCTTAAGCAGCCTTCTTCAAAAGGCCACTCTTCGCCTTCTTCTTTGATTATTTGGGGGTTAATAAACGCTTTTTTTACGGCCAGTTTCTTTTTTTCTTCGTCGTCTTCAAAAGGAGCCGAATCGATTACAAAAAGCCGGATGCTTTTACCAATTTGCGGTGCCGCCAGGCCCACGCCGTGGGCGTTGTACATGGTGTCGTACATGTCGTCGATTAGTTTGGACAGGTCCGGGAAATTCTGCGGAATTTCTTTGCCTTTTTCTTTTAAAACCGGATCTCCGTAAGCTACAATGGGGTAAATCATAGGTTGTTCTGCGCTAAATAAGATTGCAAAATAATAGTGGCACTTACTTTATCTACGGTGGCTTTGTTTTGCCGGTCTTTCTTTTTTAATCCACCGTCTATCATCGCCTGAAAAGCCATGCGGGAAGTAAAGCGCTCATCTATGGTATAAACAGGAATATCCGGTATTTCTTTTTTCAGTTTCCGGACAAATCCTACTACGGCACTGGTAACATCGGTGGGGGTGTTTTCAAGCGTACGGGGCATGCCTACCACAAAGGTTTCTACGGGTTCTTGCTGCGCATAAGCTTTTAAAAAAGTTATGATGTCTTTGGCATGTACCGTATCCAAGGGGGTGGCAATAAGTTTAAGCGGATCGGTAACAGCTACCCCCACTCGTTTATTCCCGTAATCAATCGCAACAACTCGGCCCACCGTAATTATAATTTTTCCGCAAAGGTACGCAGTATTTTATTAGTTTTTGTAACCTGACCTTGATTATCGCAGTTTGGCTAGGGAAGCAAGTTCTTTAAGCCCATTTATAAACCATAAAAAAGCAGGCGCGCAAAAACAAAGAACCTTTACGGCTTGTTACCGAAACTTTTATAAATTTATTTAAGCCTTGCGGCAAATAATTTATACCGCAAATGGGTGAAATGATTTTTGGTTACAAGAACCCATTTATGCTGCCTAAAAGCCCTGTCCGCGGAAGTAAAAGTGGAACCGCCGCTTTTGCAGGAAAATTCAAAAAAGGTCTGCGCCAGCCCGTAATCTGGTGGTTTAAGGCGGTACGCCTTGTTACCTAAAAGTAAATTTAAACGTATTGACATTCTGCTTTTTACGTTTAAATAGATATATTATTGTAGTTAATTTTGGCCGTAGCGCACAGATTTATTTATTCGTATTTGTAATATTTTATAGAACAGGTAAGCTTGTTTTAATTAAAACACTTTGATTAACTATAAAAATTAGTATGTTTTTTAACTGCGGATAAATTTGGTTAGGTGTGTGGGTGTGTTGGTTATTTTACATTGTTGTTTCTTTTGTAGATTAGGTTAAATGTAAGGTGTGTTGTGTTATTTTGTGCATTAAAGTAAGAATAATATAGGATTTGTATGAATATTTACGTTTAATCCAAATATTTAAAAGATTTACTTGCTATAAATAATTATATTTTAGATATATTTGTCCAGGTAAAGGTTTTAACTGCCTCTGGGTGTGTAAAATTATATTTTTCTGGTATGAGTAAAAATTCTACTAATTCTATTTTTCAAGTACGATTACCGCTTTTCTTATCGGTTGCTTTGGCCGCCGGTATTTTAATTGGCTCCAGTAGTTTTAAAATATCAACGTATAATGCCCAGGCTACCGCCAAAGGTTATCTTAAATTCCGGGATATTTTAAGTTATGTAGACCGGGATTACGTCGACTCGGTAGATGTAGAAGAGCTCTCGGACTTTGCTATTTCTAAAATGCTGGAAAAGCTAGACCCCCATACTACTTACATACCAGCCAGCGAGATGGATATGGCCCGCTCTTATTTAGAAGGCGAATACGTAGGCATTGGCGTAGAATTTAATATTTTCCGGGATACCATTCATGTAATTGCACCTTTAAGTGGAGGGCCGGCCGCGGCGGCTGGTTTGCAGGCCGGCGATAAAATTTTAAAAGTAGATGGCGCCAATATAGCCGGAAACGGCGTAAACACCCAGCAGGTTTTTGAACGGCTACGCGGCCAGAACGGCACCAAAGTAAACTTAACCGTTAAACGGAAAGACAAAAAAGGCTTGCTTAACTTTGTACTTACCCGGCACCGCATACCCAACTCCTCGGTAGATGTAAGTTATATGGTAGATGATTTAACGGGTTATATTAAAGTAAACCGGTTTGCTGCCAATACCTTCGATGAGTTTAAGGCTGCTTTAACCAAACTGAAAAAAGCGGGTATGCAGCGCCTGATTCTGGATTTGCGCGGTAACCCCGGCGGCTACATGGACCGCGCCACCAAAATGGCCGATGAATTTATTCCGGGTAATAAAAAAATTGTTTATACCGATGGCAAAGGCACCAAGTACGATTCTGAGACCTACGCCCGCGTACCCGGCGAATTTGAAGAAGGCTTGCTGGTGGTGTTGGTAGATGAAGGGAGCGCTTCTGCTTCCGAAATATTGGCCGGTGCCCTGCAAGACAATGATCGGGCCTTGATTATTGGTCGGCGTTCGTTTGGCAAAGGGCTGGTGCAAATGCCCATTGCTTTAAACGATGGCTCGGAACTGCGCCTGACTATTTCGCGGTATTATACGCCTAGCGGCCGTTCTATTCAGAAACCCTACAGCACCGGTGCCGAAGATTACGAGTTAGACATATCTAAGCGGTACGAACGCGGCGAATATTTTCATCCGGATAGCATCCGGTTTGTAGACTCGCTCAAATACAAAACCGCTAACGGACGTACGGTTTACGGTGGCGGCGGTATTATGCCCGATGTTTTTGTGCCGCGCGACACCGCCCAGCTGACCAATTACCTGAACCAGTTAAACGCTAAAAACCTGGTACGTGAATTTGCGCTCAATTATTATCGCGACCACCAGAAAGAATTACAAAAAATGACTTTCCAGGCTTTTAAAGCTTCTTTTAACATAACCGATAATATGTTGCAAGGGCTGGTGCAAGAAGCCAATGCCTTAAAAATTCCTTTCCGGTCGCAGGAGTTTAATCGTTCTAAGAACCTGATTAAAAATAACATTAAAGCCTACGTGGCCCGCAGCGCGTTTGGTGCCGAAGGTTTTTACCCGATTATGCACGACCAGGATACCGAGTTTCAGCAGGCCCTGAAGCAGTTAAACCAGGCCGAACTGCAACACCGGCAATTTGCTCTTTTAAAAGATTATAAATAGCCCGCGTATCCCAGTAAAGTACAGCAGATTCAAAAACCAACCTGTTTCACTTACATGAGAAATAGGTTGGTTTTTTGATTAATGGACTATAATGAAATAATTAATCCTTATTCTTGAAACCCCAATTTTAATGAATAACCCGGTTAAAAATTTAAGGTCTAACCGGGCTGGTGTAGCGCAAATATTTTATTGCACTACGCTTGTAAGGCAATAGATTGGGCTTCCATGTAAATCTGCGGTAATTAGTTATATTGCTGGCGTATTACACCACCAAAGCGTATTCACATGACCGTTAAAGCTACTACAAGCCGCACCAAAGCAGGTAAATTATCGGGGCCGGAGAGCGTCAAACAGTTTTTAGACCAGCTGGAGCATCCTTTTAAACCCGAAATTTTAGCTGTACGGGAAATAATTTTAAACGCGAACAACCAGCTAACCGAACATATAAAATGGAATGCCCCTAGCTTTTGTTTAAACGGGGAAGACAGAATTACTTTTAACCTCTACAATAAGAATAATTTCCGGCTTATATTTCATTGTGGCGCCCGGGTAAAAAATGCGCAAATTCAGCCGCAATTTACCAGCGACGATGCCAGCAATCTCTTAAACTGGGTTGCTCCCGATAGGGCCGTGGTGCAACTTACCAACCAACAAGATATACGCGAAAAAGAGGCAGCCTTGGTACAAATAATAATTAAATGGCTGCAATGGGCTAATTAGCGCGTATTGTTTTTCATTTATCGGCAGCGCACTCGTACAATATCTATCCTGGGCAATTACCAGCAAGCTATCTGGCGTTCTCCGGCAAAATATTAAACCTGTTTTGTAATAGCTACCAGGCAAATATCTAAAGAATAGTAATGCAGATTGGTATGACTGGATTATGCCATACAAATGTGTACTTTTTTTAACCTGCCGATGGGCTACATGCCCCGCTTACCAGTAGTTAAATCCAAGCGCAACCAAAAAAAGTTATTATTATTTTCCTTCGTGCCCAACTGATGGGGGGTACTGCCCGTAAGTTTACCCGGCATAAAAAAATACATACACTCCTAAAATATGATTGAAGCAGTTAAGTTTTGGAACGAACCGAATAACAAATCGCATTGGGCTTTTGAAATTGACCCGGAATGGCAAATTTACGCAGCTATGGTTAAAATGGCTGCCGCTGCTGTTAAAGCCGAAAATCCGGGTATTTTGCGGGTACTCGGCGGTATATCACCCATCGACCCGCATTTTATTAAAACTTTACAAAAACAAGGCGCTCTTGACGATTTAAATGCCGTGGCTGTACACGGTTTTCCGCTCGACTGGAACTTATGGTCGATTCATGAATGGCCGGAAAAAATTGCTGAGATCGAAGCTGTTACCAATTTGCCGGTGTGGGTTACCGAAGTAGGGATTTCGAGTTTTGGGGCCGAAGAAGTGCAGGAATTTGGCTTGCGCCGCACCGCCGAATTATTATTGGGCCGGGTAGAACGGGCGCATTGGTACAGCCTTTACGATTTGCCCCACACCTGGGAAGCTACCACCCGCCACCGCGAAGCCGAAGGTTCCTCGTACTACCGGCATTTTCACATGGGCTTATTACGCGAAGATGGCACGCCCAAGCTGGCTTTAAAGCACTTTTCGGATTATACACCTGAGTTTGGCATTTGCCAGTGGTTTCATTTTGAAGATCACCGGCTCGATCAGGCCGTAGATTGGTTGCGCAAATTGGGCGTGAAACGGTTGCGTACCGGCCTGAGCTGGGCCGATTGGCTGCGCCCCGACGCCGATAAATGGTTTGACCACGTCATGAAAAAGCTGGAGGAATTTGATTTAACCGTAACGTTTTGCTTTACCCCCGAGTCTAAAGGTATTCAGCCGCACCACACCAGTCCGCCACAAAACATAGAAGAGTTTGCCGACTTTTGTGTAACCATGATGCGCCGTTACGCCAGATAACTAAATGTATAAATTTACCCAACTATCACCAACCCAATATTACGCCGCCTAAGTACTGTATGAGTGCTGATATGCCCGAAGAACCTGTTAATGGGTGGATGTACCACATGCGGCGCGGAAACTTTGCCGAAGCCTGGAAAATTACCGATGCGGATGTACAAGCCCGCGCTGGTAAACCGTGCTGGCATTGGCCGCGTCATTTGCAATATATCTGGGAAGGAACCCCACTAACCGGTAAGCGCGTGCTGGTACGCTGTTACCATGGGCTCGGCGATACCATTCAGTTTATCCGGTACGCGCCGCTGCTAAAAGCTATTTGCCCGGAAGTAATGGTATGGGCGCAGCCGCCTTTGTTGCCGCTTTTACAAACCGTAGCCGGTATAGACCAAATATTGCCTTTGCACGACGGCTCCCCCGATGTAAGCTACGAGGCAGATATAGAAGTAATGGAGGTACCGCATTATTTCCGGACCACCCTCGAAACCATTCCGGTGCAAATACCTTATTTGCACGTGGTACCCAAGCCTTTGGCTACCGGTAAAGAAAAATTGGCGGTAGGGTTGGTTTGGCAAGCCGGCGATTGGGACCAACGGCGCTCTATTCCTTTTGCGGTGCTGGCTCCGTTAGCAGAACTGGCAAATATTCAGCTTTACATACTGCAGGCCAATGCCACAGCGGCAGGCTGGCACGAAGGGTTTGGGATAAACCCCGGCGAATTTAGTTTAGCAGAATACGCACAGGTGGTAAAAGGCTTGGATTTATTAATTACGGTTGATTCTATGCCGGCACATTTAGCGGGTGCGTTGGGGGTACCGGTCTGGACGTTACTACACGCCCAAGCCGATTGGCGTTGGCTGGATAACCGATCCGACAGCCCCTGGTACCCAACCATGCGGTTGTTCCGGCAAACGCAGCCCGACGATTGGGCCGGCGTTATTTTCCAGGTGATTGCCGAATTAAAAGAATGGCGTAAACCCTTAGAAACAAAATAATGATTTGCGATAACCGGCATGCTCTTACCTGTTAACATCTGGTAAATAGCTTATGCTGATGGTTATAACCGAAACAAATATTTTAATGGCTATCGCAGGGGCTTAGCCGGCGATAGCCATTATTTAAGCATATAACTGTCTTATTTTAATACAGTCCGTACTGGAATTTGCGGCAAACGCACCAGGGTAAAACACGTTTTAAGAGGCATTTATTACTTAATGAGTTATATAATTTTTATCTCTTTACCCCAGTATTTAGCGACTTAAAAAGATGTACTGGGCCAGACCAGACCTTTCCCAATACTTTTTTTCTAACCACCTTTTAGTTGGGTTAAACGTTTTCGCATTTCACTTACTTTGCCTTGGTGGTAAGCCAAACCATGGTAAATGGCCGCTACCAAGCGGGCCCAGGTCAGGTAAAGCGCCGGCTTTTGTAATTGCCGGGCCAGCCTAAAAACCCGATGACTGCCGGCGGTAATAAAATTCCGCATCCGGTAAATAAGTTTGCGTTGCCGGGTAATTGTTTGGGCATCGGGTGCTACGCGTTTGCGGGGCTTTACGCCGCTTTTAGCCCACGTAAGCCGGTAAGCTAAGCCTTCGCGGCGTTGCCGGAAACCAGCGGCTTGCGTTTGCTCTACAAATTTGCTGTCTACTTCCTGTAATTGTAACCGGCCGGCCTGAATGGCATTGTCCACCAATTGTTGTACCAGCGGCGATCGTACCACCACCACGTTGGTTCCGCGTCCGTCCGACGAATAAGGTTCTACCCAGGCATCGCCAAAAGAAATATCTGATGTTTCGGCCACTACATCATCGCAATAGTTACAAGCGGAGTTCATGTAAAAGCCGGCACCCCAATCGCCGTCGGCCAGGTGCCACCAATCGCGGTTAACCTGGCTGCCGTCGCGCATGGTTAGTTGGGCATTATACCAGTTAGCGGGGCGGTTAGGGTCTTTCTGGCGGTATTCTACCCGCGAAATCTGGTTATCAGGCACTTGCATTTGCCAGGCAAAGCTTTGTACAAACCGGGCACTTTTCATGTGGCCGCAAAACAGCCCCAAGGTAAATTGAATGCGTTCCCGGAAAAGCGGGTCTTCCTGGCGCAGCAGGTGCACGGCTTTAATAAAACACGGAATACCTACTACGGCGTAACGGCCCGGCACTTCCCGAATGGTTTGCAAAATTTGCGATAACTCAATGGGGTAATAACGCGATTTGGCACCTTCCCGGATTTCTTGTTCGGTGCGGGCTATGCGGTAACGGAAATACCGGCCATCGGCTTGCGGATCCTGGGTGGCAACTACGTGGGCTACACCATCAATTAAGCCCTGGCGCAGTAATTCGGTAGCTACCCAGGTAACCATGCCCCCAGAGCTGCCCTGCATCCGGAAATCTTCTTCGCCCACGTGGCCCACATACGCCGCCTGAAAGCTGCCTAAAGCTTTATCGCGCTGTTCAGGTGCAGGAAAAAGCCTGGCCGCAATTTGGTCTTCGTTCTGGGTTTCCGGCGAAAAAGGGCAGGTACGGGTAAAGCCGGCCGAGGGCTGGCGAAACCAATCCGAAGGGCCTTGGGGCTTTAGTTGGCCGTAAGCATCAAACGCCATTTGGGTAGCCGGCAAGTTGGCTTGTGCCACGCAACTACCACAACCAATACACAACCCCGACCCAACAATATCTTTAGGACTTAGCAGCTTGCTCATGCCGATTCTAGTGTTTTGGTGGTTACTGCGCGATCTAAATAAATTTGCGAAGTCTGGCGCAGCGCTTCGATTTTTTGTAAAATACCTGGCTCTAGCGGCTCGCTTAATCGGGCCGTGTAAACCGCTGTAGGCGTGTCTTCGGGTAATAAATGTTTTTCGCCGCCTATTTTGGCCATTAAACCCTGGAGTTTATACCGCCGGTAAGGCGTGGTTTCGCACACAAAGGGTTTGGCGTTGCGCAGGGCAAACACACAACCATGAAAAAAGTTGGTAGCTACAGCCTGGGCTTTAGCCATAAAATGGGCAAAATCATGCGGATCGGCGGTTAGCCATTGTTCATCGGCCCAGTCGTTGCGGTACCCAATGCTAATAAGCGGCAAATTATTTGCCTGCGCATACTGCCTGATTTCGCGGGCAAAGGCAGCGGTAAAGTTATGCCCGTAAACGGCCATGTAAGCTTTGGGTAAATGGTCGAGGGAACGGGCATCGGGCATAACCGGAAATTGTAAACAAGGATCCAGCACCATTTCGGGCTGGAAGCCCAGCGCATTTTTAATAATATTTTGGGAGTTTTCGTCGCGTACCGAAATCATATCAAACTGCCGCAGCTTTTCGGCCCAGGCAGGCTCCAGCCCCCAGTTGGCATCGTAATTGCCAAAACTGGCCGCGTATGAAATTAGCTTTTTGGCTTTGAGACCATCGCCGTAAAAAATAGAACAGCCACCAAACCACGGGTGCGATAAATTCCAGACCTCATCGCTACCTACCACCACCACATCGTAGGGTTCCATTTCGGCCGGCTCTTCTAATGCGAAGCGCTTCGAAAGGGGTAACGTTTTAAACGTGCGGAAAAATTTTAAGATTTTTTCGCGGTAAAGCGGATAGTCTGATTTGGGTACGGGCGTGGGCAGCACCGGCTGGAAAGCACAGGTCCATTCTACTTTATTTACCCGTTCCGAATCGTGATCCAGGATAACAGCCTGGTGCCCGCGGGCCTGCAGCCCTTCGGTTAAACAGCGCGCCTGCCAATAACTTCCGTAGTTAATACAACGGTGAAATGTTAAAACCCCAATCTTTAAACTGTTTGGTTTATTTATGTGCTCCAAAGTATCTCTTAATTTATTTAGATAAATATTTTGCTTAAGTACATTTGTTGGCCAACCATAATATTTTTAAGGTTCACCAAAAGAACTTAAAGGTGGTTTCTGCCAACGGGATAAGCCCGGTTTAGGTTCTACTTTGTTCTACTGTTTCTGCCCACTAAAATTCCTTTTTAAAGGATTAAATAGTTGTTTTGTAATGATTTATATTTTAGAGAAACGACATATTATCTAAAATTTTTATATTTCTGATTTAACCGGGAAATTATTTGCCGAAGCCCTGAAGTGCGCATTTACCAAAAGTGACGACCTGAAGAGAAACGCAAGCGATTGCTATACCGTTAAAGGGCTCTGTTAAATGAAAGCATTTAGCAGCGTGTATTTCCGGTGCAATTATCAGAACCTCATTTGTATTTTTAAAAAGTTACCAGCGGCTCTTGCGGAATGTTTTTACGGGTAAGCCAAACAGGTATAGCAAATAACGGGCGGTAATAATATGAACGCCTACGGTGGTTTAACAGCTTTTTAAGTATGCTGTTAAACCCCGTTCTATTTTTAAACTAATAATATTTAGAAGAAAATTACATGACCAAGTTTTTACTTATACGCCACGCCACCACCGACGCGGTAGGCAAACACCTTTCCGGGCGAACGCCGGGAGTACCTTTAAACGCCGCAGGGCAGGAGCAGGCCCAACAGTTGGCCCACCAAATGGCTGGTTTACCTATTGCGGCTATTTATAGCAGTCCGTTAGAACGGGCGCTCCAAACGGCCCAACCATTGGCAGAACAACTGCAACTACAACCAATTATTAACAATAATTTTCTGGAAATGGATTTTGGTGATTGGACCAACCGCGCATTCGCCGACTTGCAAAACGAACCTGAATTTAAGCTTTTTAACTCGTTTAGAAGCAGCACCCGGGTACCCGGCGGCGAACTTATGCTGGAAGCGCAGGCCCGGATTGTGGCGGGGCTTCAGCAATTATATCGGCAACATCCAAACGAAACCATAGCCGTAGTCAGCCATTCTGATTTAATAAAAGCAGCCGTAGCTTATTATGCCGGTATTCACCTCGACCTGTTCCAGCGCCTCGAAATTAGCCCGGCATCGGTAAGCATTATTCAGTTTTACGACGAAACTGCCCAAATATTGCAAATTAATTATACCGGTAAGCTACTTATTTAACCGCAGCCGCAGAGCCATTTCTTACCGGCAATTATTTACAAGAAGCGCAAAAGAGTAGCCATCCGGCAGAATCTGGCCGGTAATACTATTTTTTACTAGAGCCTTTTAAAAATTAATGAGAAATATCTAATAAAGATTTATGTAATTTTTGGGTAAACGGCATCTGGCTGGTATAAGACTTTAAGAGAAGTATTCCATGAAAAATATTTTCTTGCTGGTGTGCTTGCTAACGGCCTGTAGCCACTTTGTTTTTAGTCAGCCCGGAGCCTTTTCTCCGGTTCCAAAAACAATAATCGGGATTATTTCGGTAAAGCAGCCTTTACTTTTAATTGGCCATTTAGAAACCAACATCAATTCTTTGATCATCCGGCCAGAGAACCTGCAAATATTAGCCAGGTACACCGACTCGCTGGCATTAGTACCTTTCGGCGATAAAGGCCGGCAAGGCATTGTAATAGCCAAATTAAAAGAACCGGTTCCGCTTTTCAGGCTACCCGAGGTGTTGGATTATTTTAAAGTTCCGGCCGAAAACCGGCATTTAAAAGTACTGGTAGATAACAGGCTCATTAACCCGGAGCTGTTCCTGGCCGATATAAGATTGATTAGAAAAATAGAAGTTACGCAGCAAGCCGTTACCAGTTTTATGCGGTACAGTTGGCAGGCAGATGAGCTGTTTTTAAATATCTTAACTGCGCAGGAATAAATATTTTCTATTGCTCCTGTAAGAGGTAATATTTAGCCGGTTAAAACAAACTTTCTCAATTGAGCTTAACCCATATTTACCGGTTTGCTGGTAATTGCCTTAACTAAAATAATAGCCTTGCCCGCCCTATAAGTACTTTAAATTTATTCTGACCCCAAAGGCAGCATTTTAGCTAAGATAATAGTGCCGGTTTAGGCTTAAAATAAATAATATAGTATTTTGTGAATTTATAAATTCTCGGTCCGGCTATGCTGAATAAATATGTTTTTTGCTGCACTTTATTCTTTTTCCTGACTTATAGCGGTCGGGCTCAAAGTAAATTAGCCAGATCTAAGCAACGAAGCCATTATACCTATATTTTTCAGGTAAATACCCAGGAAGCCCGGCAAATAAATGCTAAAGGACCTTTTGTAGTAAACCAAACTTTCTTCCACACCCTTATCGATTCTTTTGCGGTAAACACAAATTATAATAAAATATTACCCCAGGGTCACTACTTGTTTGTGCACAGCAACGGCCCGGATTTAGATTATAAGCTCCAAACTTACTCGGCTCTATCTACTAAAATATTAGTCGCCAAGCCCGGTTTAGACATTTTGGTACACGACACGCTGGGCAACCTGGTTACTGATGCCCAGGTACAACTCAGAAACAAGAAAGCCCGCTTTGAGCCGCTTACCCAAACTTACCGGTTTAACAAAGCGCCTAAAAAAGGTTTGCTTGCCGTACAGCACAAGAATTTTACTTTATTTGAATATTTAGAAACTGAAGATAATTATACTGCCCAGACCAGTTTTATAAAAAAGATGGTCTGGCTACCGCCGGTAAGTTATATCTGGCGGCCTTTTTATGATTCTTACCGTACCATTAAATGGCACCACCCCCAAGGGTATATCAGAAGTTTGTTTTCTTTATTTAGCAGCCAATATCGCAAAAACCGGATGCATCTATACCCAAGTTTCCTGGTTACTAATAAACCTAAATACCAGCCCGGCGATACCGTTAAATACAAAGCTTTAATTTTAAAAAATAATGGCAAACCAGTACGGGGCAATGCACTGCTGCAATTAAATAATTATGGCAAGCTAAAAAATATAGATACCGTGCAGCCTTTTAGGAGCGGAGCTTACGCGGGCTATTTTGTTTTAAATGATAGCTTAAAACTACAACTCGACCGCACGTACACGTTGAGTTTGCGCAAACCCGGCAAACGTTCGCATACTTATGTTAATGGTACTTTCTCTTTTGAAGATTACGAACTAAAGGAAAACGACTATAGCCTGACCTTAAAGCAGAAAGAACACGTTTGGGGGCAAGAGAATAGCTTAATGGTGCGGGGCACCAATGCTAGTGGTTTAAATTTGCTGAATGCCCGCGTGGAGGTAGCCGTAATTACCCGGAAGGTTGGGTTAAGCACGGAGCCGGTCTTGTTTGTACCCGATACGTTGTGGGTGCATCAGCAACCTTTAGATGCCGTAGGTGCAACTACCATTAATATTCCGGCCTCGGTTTTTCCAAAAGCCTCGCTAGATTATACTGTAAAGGCAACTTTCCTGGACGCCAGCAACGAACGCAGCACCCAAAGTATAAA
The DNA here is from genome assembly GCF_057359045.1 of Adhaeribacter sp. Classification (NCBI taxonomy): domain Bacteria; kingdom Pseudomonadati; phylum Bacteroidota; class Cytophagia; order Cytophagales; family Hymenobacteraceae; genus Adhaeribacter; species Adhaeribacter sp. Next base: position 23,961 of record NZ_JBMQUD010000078.1, on the reverse strand, counting down.
TGGGAGTTATATTTATCAGGAAAGCCATTTAAAGTTAACCTTGCTGCAAGATAGTTTGTGGGTGCAGTACCTGGAAAATGGCCAGGAAAAACCAAAGTTGGCAAAATTAACAGCGTTTACTCCTGATTATGATGATTTTGGCTCACTTAAACTAGCATTGCCGGCGCGGGTACCTTTAAACCCTTATGCTGCGGGTTACGATGTTACGGCTGGAGATTTGACCGCTGATCTGGATTTATCGGAAAAAGAAGCTTTGATCTCGCTTGATGCAGCACGTACGCCTGATTCGGTGACCTTTGCACTCCAGAATCCGCGGCGGCTGCTGTACTGGTATTATGTTTACCGCGGCGAAAAATTAGTAGCCAGTGGTAGCGGGAGAGAATCTTATTTTACTTTGCAAAAACCGGCTACAACAGAGCAGCCTTACTTTGTAAACGTACAGTACCTTTGGGCCGGCGAAGTGCACCAGTTAAACCAGGATGTTCCTCTACGTAAGCATTTATTAACCATAAACCTGGAGGCACCGGCCGTAATTTACCCGGGCCAAACCGCTAACCTGAAAGTGGCGGTCAAAAATGCCGCCGGCAAACCAGTACCCAACGTAGATTTAACAGCGTATGCTATTACCTCTAAATTTAAAAATCAGGTTATTCCCAGTATACCGGGCTGGGATAAGTATAAAAAGCAAAAGCCTTACCGCAAGCTTTTAAAAGAAGATAATAGCCTAAGCGGTAAAACTTCATTAGATGGCGCTTACTGGCCTCGTCGGATGGGACTGGATAGTATTACTTTTTACAACTTTTTGTACCCCTCAGGCGGTACGTTTAAAGAATATAGCCTTACCCAAAACAAGATAACGCAGGTGTCGCCGTTTGTAGTAAAAGCCGGCAAAGTAGTGCCGGTACATGTGGTATACCTAGATGAAGTGCCGGTTTACGTTTCCTGGACAGATGTTTTGCCCGCTTACGCTTTTGCCGCCGATAGTGGTTTCCATACGATTAAATTACGCACCGCCGATAAATTAATTACCCTCGATAGTTTATACCTGCAACACCAGCATAAACTTATTATTAGCGTGGATATTACCGACCAGAATAATTTGTTGGCGAAAGCCGCAGAAAAAGGCCGGTTAAGCCCTTACGAGCAAAATACTATTTCCCGCTATTTGCTCCAGGTAGAACAAAATACCAACGATGCTCCGGCTTACTTACAACAGGGCAACCGAATTCAGTTACTGCAGAAAAACCGGCCTGAACGGCTAAGCTATTACACTCCCAAACATACCCAAATAATTACCGCCGGGCCTTTTAGTCCGGACTGGTTGCAGTATGTTCGCTTCAATAGTTTTACAACTAACTTCCGGTTAGAGCCAGGTTACCTTTATTCTTTTGCGCCCGATTTGCTTAAAATGAAAGAATGGAAACTCCCGGCAAAACCAATTACACTTTCTTTGTACAACCATTGGGGGCCACAGGCCGCATTGTTGCAGCAGGAGGTACTAACCGATCAGAAAATTCAGAAAGATTGGGAAGCCGCACAATATAAACAATGGCTGGCCCGGTTATACGCGGTTAATAATATTCCTTCCCACCCGCAAAGTACGGGTAAAGTAGGCTGGCGTTTAACACCAGCTGTTAAAGAACCGGTAAACCTGGTGCTTTTACAGCCAGCTGATTATCCCGATTCGCTTTTGATTTATGCGCCGGAAAGCACTGTTTTATATAACCTCCAACCGGCCAACTACATTTTAACCTTAAGCTTTAAGAATGGCAGTTTTGCTACCAAACCTGTAAGAGTAAAGGCAAATAACCAAACGCAGGTGTTCTTTAATATGCCCGATGTTGCAGCACCAACCAGCCCAAATAAGTACCTGTTGCAGGTAATAAATAAAAAAATAGCCCAGCTTAAAAAAGCAGATAAAGATAAGGTGCAGAAGCAGCAACAGCAACTCCAAACGGCCAGAGAAATACCTTTCATTTTTACCGATGGCTCGGAGTTATACAACCATTTGGTTACTGGTGTGGTAACCGATGCTGCGGGAGGAGAGGCTTTGCCGGGGGTAACGGTGCAGGTAAAGGGAACTAAAATTGGCACCCATACAGATTCTGGCGGCGGTTTTAAACTATATGTACCCAGCGAAGGCGTACTGGAAGTTAGTTTTATTGGTTATATTAACACCGAAGTAAATATAAATAAACGCGATTTTGTTACTATAAAGCTCGCCCCCGATGCTAAAATGCTTCAGGAAGTGGTGGTAGGCTATGGCGTTCAAAAGAAAATGAGCCTGACCGCTTCTACTTCTACCGTATTGCAAGGACGTGTGGCCGGGGTAAATATACGGGGCCTAAACAGTGTAAAAGCCGAGGATGCCAGGCCGCTGGTGATAGTTGATGGTATGCTATACAGCGGCGAGCTATCGGCCTTGGCCGGAATATTATCGACGAAAACCTTAAAAGGCGCTGCCGCCACCGCCTTATACGGTGCGGCTGGAGCTGCCGGAGTAATTATTATTACCACTAAAAATGGTAAGTCTTTAGCTTCGGAATCCTTGTTCGCGTCGGCTAATACTATCCGGAATAATTTTTCGGATTATGCTTTCTGGCAACCACGCCTTCTGACCGATCATAAAGGAGAGGCCAGTTTTAAAGCTACCTTCCCTGATGATATTACCCAATGGAATACCTCTGTAATAGCAGTAGATTATAAAAAAAATAGTGGCTTTTTTAATACCCAGATAAAAGCCTTTAAGGCTGTTATGGCTACCCTGCACCTGCCGCGGTTTTTGGTAGAAGGCGACCAGACACAGGTTGTTGGCCAGGCTTTAAATTATTTAACCGATTCTACTACCGTAACTACTAAATTTGAGCTGGCCGGTAAGCCCCTAAAAGTAAGAAATAAAGCGCTGCAAAGAAGTTTTACCGATACCCTACAGATAACGGCTCCTACGGCTGCGGCTACAGATTCTTTAGCAGTACTCTTTAGCTTAAAACAGCAAAATGGAATGGAAGACGGCGAAAGGCGGTATGTGCAGATTTACCCCAAAGGAGTAGAAGAAAATATCGGGCAGTTTCTGGCGCTCACTTCCGACACCACCTTTACCCTGCATTTTGATCCAACAAAAGGCCCGGTTAGGCTGCAAACCCAAAGTGATTTATTACAGGTAATGCTCGACGAAATAAATTACCTGCATCAGTATCCCTATTGGTGTACCGAGCAGGCGGCGTCTAAACTAAAAGGTTTGCTACTGGAAAAACAAATTCGTGTAAAATTAGGGCAGCCGTTTGCGCATGATCTGTTGATTAAAAAACTAATCCACCATTTAGAAAAAGCCCAATTAAAAGAGGGTGCCTGGACTTGGTGGCAAAACGGACCCGCGTACACCTGGATTTCGGGCCACGTAACCGAAGCTTTAGTGATGGCCAGGAATGCCAGGTACCCGGTGCAACATCAGGAGCAGAAATTAATTGATTACCTGGTTTACGTTTTAGAAAAAGGGAATTATTACGATAAGTTAACTGCCCTGGAAACCTTGTACCTTTTACAAGCCAAAGTAGATTATAACCGCTATTTAAGTAACCTGGAAAAAAAAGTTAAACTTAACCTGGAAGAGCAACTGCGCATAACACGTATGCGGCAGCAACTTAAATTGCCGGTGCAGTTAGATACCATTCAGAAATATCAGCAACAAACTACGTTGGGTGGCATTTACCTGGGCAAGGAAAAAAATAGCTTATTTAACAACCATATTTCAAATACCTTGCTGGCCTATCAAATTTTAAAAACGGCTGGCAATCAAGAGAAAAATTTAAATCGCATAAGAACTTACCTGCTTAGCGAACGCCGCGCCGGCCATTGGCGCAATACGTACGAATCGGCCAGAATCCTGGAAGTTTTATTACCTGATTTGTTGGAAAACGCTACAGATAGAACCGGGCTGCCGGAAAATAATTTGCATTTTGCCGGACCTTTAAACTTTACGGCCAAAGAATACCGTATCGATACTACTTTTGCAGGGACTACACCGTTGCTGGTAAAAAAGAGTGGTAAGTTTCCGGTTTATTTAACAGCTTACCAAACAACCTGGAACCCAACACCGCTGGCGGTTAAAAAAGATTTTGTTGTAAGTAGCGCCTTTACTGGGTTAGGCAAAAACGCAATTTTTAAAGCCGGTACCCCGGTAGAAATGGTGGTAGCGGTAGAAGTAAAAGCCGATGCCGAGTATGTAATGATTACTGTACCTATTCCGGCCAGTTGTTCTTATGAGGCAAAAGCAGGAAGCGAAGCATACGAAGTACACCGGGAGTATTATAAAAACAAAGTAAACATCTTTTGCGACCAATTGCCCAAAGGGAAATACACGTATAAGGTAAAACTCCTGCCCCGATATTCCGGCTCGTATACCCTAAACCCAGCTAAAGCAGAACTCATGTATTTCCCTACTTTTTTTGGCCGCACCGACATAAAACAGGTTTTGGTAAAGTAAGTAGTTACATAATGCCTTGCGCTAGAGCAGTAACTTCTGCCGGGTATATTTTTTATGCTTACCAAATCGCCATTCAATCGGAGTGGGCTCACTGGCTTTCTGAATAAACGCGGCGGCCTTCTTTTCTTTTTTTAATAAGGCTTGTCCGGCGGCTGAGTCTAATACGCTCAGGGAAGTAGAGAGCCAATCGGCAACGGTAGCGTTTTTAGCAATAATACTAACCCGGCTACGGTCGGTAAGGCCTAAACCGGTAAACGGGTTAAGAATATGGGAGTAACGCAAACCATTTATCTCTACATATTGGTACAAATCGCCGGAGGTAGCTACGCCCCGGTTCTTTAATTTTATTTTTAAACTCTGGTTTAGGTTGGTGCCGGTAGCCGGTAAAAGCTCTATTCCCCAACCCTGGCCCCCGGGCGGGGCTTGGCTAACCAGAATATTGCCGCCGCCATCTATTAAAGCCGATTTTATTTTATAGCTTTTTAAAACTTTCATGGCTTCGTCTACGGCGTAGCCCTTGCCAATAGCGCCCATATCTAGTTGCATACCCGGTACCAATAATTGGGCGGTGTGGTTCTTGAGATCGAGCTGTACATGTTGGTAGCCCACTGCCGCCTTGGCTGCTGCCAGCGCCGCTGCTGGTGGAAGTTCGTGCTGGCGCCGCGCGCGACGCCACAACTGCACCAGCGGGCCCACGGTAACATCAAAAGCGCTGTTGGTTGCCGCCGAAATTTGCAACGACTTGTGCAGGAGGTACCACAAATCCGGGCTTAGTTTAACTACCTGTCCGGTACCGGCCGTAGCCGATAAGCGGCTAAGTTCGCTATGGGGGAGGTAATCACTTAAAATCTGGTTTAATTCGGCTACACGGCTAAACGCGGCATTGGCTGCATTATTGGCGGTTTCTTCATTATCAGCATATAATATAATCCGGAAGGTAGTGCCCATGTGGGGCTGGGCGTACGCATAGCGTTGGGGTGTGCCGCCCCCGGCAAAGAGCGGGAAAAACGAAAGTAGAAGAACAAAAAGTAGAGGAAACTTCAATATATTGTTAAGATGCGTACTGGTACTAATAATAGATAGACCATTTGCCTGTATTTTATTCTGATTAATTACAAAGGCGTATATCTTTTATCGGATTACATTATAAAGCTAAAAGGAGCCTAATAAATATTGGGGCGTTTATCTCTGTAACAGAAACAAACGCCCCAATAACACTTTCTAATAGTTAGTAAACCCTAGATTACTTTGGTAACGCCAGGCGTAGGAATCGGATAAAAGCCGTTCGCATCGGGTTTGGTTGGCGTTTCGGCATCCCAGGCAAATGTTTTCGGCATCAGGCTCAGGTCGGAGTTAAGGGCATCGTCCCATTTCACTACCTGACCAGAATAAGTTGCCATGCGGCCCATAATGGCGGTCATGGTACTCTTAGCCGCAATCTCGGCGTTGTTATATGGTTTATTTCCCCGGATAGCGGCAAATAAAATATCGTGCTCGGTTTGGTACGGATTCGGATCGTCTTTGCCGCGGTGGTTATAAATAACATTGCCTTTCAGGTCGGTAATAATGCCCTTGCCATCGCCGGAGAGGGTAGCCCGGCCTTTGGAGCCCGAGAAAGTTTCTTCTACGCGGTTCATGGTATTGGGTATGTGGCGGCACTGGCTATTCAGGATGGTGCCATCGGCGTAAGTAAACTCAACAAAGTGGTGGTCGTAAATTTCGCCGTGGTCTTTACCGTTACGTACCTGCCGGCCGCCCATACCCTGGGCACTTACCGGATAGCCGCCTTTTACCCAGTTTACTACGTCTATGTTATGAATGTGCTGTTCATTGATGTGGTCGCCGCAGAGCCAGTTAAAGTAATACCAGTTACGCATTTGGTATTCCATTTCGGTTTGGCCGGCTTGCCGCGGACGGACCCAAACGCCCGCATTGTGCCAATAAGCCTGGGCGCCCACAATATCGCCAATCGCACCGTCGTTCAGGCGTTTAATGGTTTCGAGGTAAGCATTTTGGTAGCGGCGTTGCAGCCCCATAACCACTTTCAGGTTTTTCTTTTTGGCTTCTTCAGCGGCCGCCAGTACCTGGCGAACCCCTGGCGCATCGGTGGCAACCGGTTTTTCTAAAAATACGTGCTTGCCGGCTTTTACGGCTTCTTCAAAATGCATGGGCCGGAAACCAGGTGGCGTAGTCAAAATTACAACATCGGCCAGGGCAATGGCTTTTTTGTAACCGTCAAAGCCGGTAAATTTATTTTTCTCCGGTACATCTACCCGGCCTTTATCGCCTTCAAATTTTTTGGAAATATTACTATAACTCTCGTCTAAACGGTCCCGGAAAGCATCGGCCATGGCTACCAGCTTTACACTGCCTTTGGTGCTTAATGCCTGAATAACTGCCCCGGTGCCGCGGCCTCCGCAACCTACTACAGCCAGTTTCAGGGTGTCGCTACCAGCCGCATACGCGCCCATAAAAGGCAATTGGCTGATAAAGGCTCCTCCCACCAACGCGGCCGAGCCTTTTACAAAATCGCGCCGGGTAAAGCCGGCTGGTAATAAAGAGTCTTTGTTCTCGCTCATAATCAGTACGTATTTAGGTTTTTATTTCTGGTGGATAAATTAACTTCCAAAATCTTTCATGGGCTCTGACCAATATTTAGCAATTTCTTCGGCCGATGGTTGCTTTAAGGGGCGTACTACCCGAAAACCAACAAACGGGGCATCGGTAAACCACCACTGGCTTTTGGGTATTTGCGGATCACGCTGTTTCCAGACCGGTTTAGAAAATTGCCGGGCGGCGCTGCGCAAAGCTTCGGGGTCATCGTCCCAGGATCCGCCGCGCAAAGCGTGTGGGTACAGTTGTGTAGGCTTTAACCAAGGGTTGGTAGCGGTACCTTTGGCGAATTTTGCGTAATAGTTGGCATCGTACTGATCTAAAGTCCACTCGGCTACGTTGCCGTGCATATCGTACAAGCCCCAGGCATTGGGTTTTTTGCTGCCTACTTTTTTAGTGCCCGCCTGGCTGTTGTTGTAGTGCCAGGCGTATTCATCTAGTTTGGCTTTGTCGTTGCCGAAGGCATAAGCGGTAGTAGAACCGGCCCGGCAGGCATATTCCCATTCAGCTTCGGTAGGTAAGCGGTAAAAATGGCCGGTTTTGGCCGTGAGCCACTTGCAATAAGTAAGTGCCGCAAATTGGGTCATGTTTACAGCCGGAAAACCGTTTTTGCCCATACCAAAAGTCATATCTAAATACGGGGGGCTGGGGCGCGAAACCGCATCGGCGGCGCTGGTCTTCGTCATGGAAGAAGCATTCATCGACTGTTTTTCAATTTCGCGGTACACAAAAATTTCAAATTCGTCCCAGGCTACTTCGTGCTTACCCATCCAGAAAGGCTCAATTTTTACTTTGTGCTGTGGGCCTTCGTCGGGCTTGCGGCCAGCTTCGGCGGCCGGGCTGCCCATTAAAAATTCACCGCCCTGAATAGGCAGCAACTCAAAGCCCACGTTAGTACCCGGTATTAGTTCTTTATAAGCTTTAAAATCGGCCGGGGTAGTTTGGGCAGCGGTATTTGCCGGACAAAACAGACCTATAAGCAAAACAGATAAAAAAGTAGTTAAGTAATAATTCTTTAAAAAATACATATTAACTTAAAGTTATAAAATTAATTCCATTATTCCGGGATTTTTTTAAGTTTCTGCTATAACCAAGTATAATAGCCTTCCTCTTTTTGTTAATTAATGACCCGGCAAAGTTTATGTTTTGGTTTGAAAGCTTTAAAAGTTAAACATAATAAATAAAAATAAATCTGCCTGCATGTAAGCTGGTTAAGTATTTAACAAATTTTGTTGGCCCGGTAGCGCAGTAAAATTTGTTAAATAAACAAAAACTAAAGTGCCTGATTATCTGGATTGGGGTATATTAGTCAAAACCTGCTTATTCCAAAGAATTAAATAAATCTTGTAGCCAGCCAAAAGCGTAGGTACAACTTTAAAGATCCTTTATGGAAAGTAAACCAGGCACAATCCCAGAACCATTTAACCAGCAAAATGCACCGTCTGAAAATAGAAATTTAGTGGTACCCCAAAAACCAGAAATAACAAACAACCCCAACGAAGTAGCCGGGGAAGCATGGCAAAGACAAATGGCCGAAGCTCAGGAGTACTTTGGGCCGGCACTGGCTTTGTCTTGTTTGAGTAGTATGGTCATTAATAGCAATCTGGAGATTGTGCTGGCAAACCAGGCTTTAACGGTTTTGTTGGAGTACACCGCGCAGGAGCTAATTGGTAGCAAAATAACAGCCTTTGCGCATCCCTATGCGGCAGAAGAATGGCAGGCATTAGCCAAAAAACTTATAAATGGAAAAATTCCTGCCCAGGAGCAAACCATTTGGCTGATAAAAAAAGATGGGGCGGTTATCTATTGCAAACTGGTGGTTATTCCTTTTGTGGGGCAGCAAACGGCTTGGGGGTACATAAGCCTGGAAGAAGTAGCGGAGCAAATAATTTCAACGGATAAACCCAAAGTTCACAATTCCTTATCTTCGGAAAACCAGGAAGTGGCCGAATTAAGTTCTTTTGTGGTAGAAGTAGAAGCAGGCAGGGTGCACGCTACCCCCAAACTCAACCGTATACTTGGCTTACCCGAAACCGAAGAATATGTCTCTTTAGATACTTTTTTCGGCATCATCCATCCGGCAGATCGGGCTGCTCACAAAAGCCTCATGGCCGATGCTGTTGCGCAAAAAACAGCTTATTCGGCCGAATACCGGATATTGGTTAACAACCAGCAAAAATGGCTGCGGGAAAAAGGCGAAATCCGGCTGGATGCTCCCGACAGTAAAATGCGTGTAATAGGAGTAATTCAGGATATTACGGTCAGGAAGGAAAAAGAAGAAGAATTCCGGCAAAACCAAGCCATGTTACTCGAAAGCCAGGAAATTGCCCGCATGGGTTCTTTTCAGTGGGACGAAGCAATGACCGAAGCCAAATGGTCACCAAATTTATTCCGGTTGTATGGCGTAGAACCGGATTCGGTAAAAATATCCCGCGAATATATTTTATCTATTATTCATCCGGAAGATAGAGAATGGTTTTTGGCCCATGTAACACCGGTCATGAAAAATGAGAAAGAATATTATTCTGTAGAATACCGGATTATATTGGCTAACAATGAGCTAAAACATTTGTGGGCACGAGGTCGCAAAGTGCAAGGAAAACTTACGGGTACCGTAATGGACATTACCGAACGCAAAGAATTAGAACTAAAAAATGCCCGGTTGGCCGCCCGCAACGAAGAACTCGACCACTTTGTGTATACCACGGCTCATGATTTACGCTCGCCGGTAAATAACATCGAAATGATTGTTAATTTTCTTAAAAATGAATATAAAGGTCAGGAAGAATACATTGAAAGATATTTAGATTTTTTGCAAAAATCGGTTCGCCATTTAAAAAATACCTTGCGGGATTTAACCACCATTACCGAGATACACCAGGAAGAGCAAAAAGGCTTAGTTAACTTAAACGAGCTGATAGAGGAAATAAAATCGGCACTTCACCAGGAGATAAACGAAGCAGCTGCTCAAATTAATTTACAATTAGAAATACCTTTTCTGGAAATTCCCCGCAGGCACGCGCGCAGCTTACTGTTTAACCTGGTTTCAAATGCGCTTAAATTCCGGGCAAAAGATCGGCCGCTAATTATCACCATTACCTCGGGTTTACAGAAAGATTATTTCCAATTAAGTGTTCAGGATAATGGTTTGGGCATAGGTGAAGCAGACCGGGCTAAAATATTTAAGATTTTTGGTCGGGTACACACCAATATTCCCGGCCGGGGAGTGGGTATGTACCTGGTAAAAAAAATAGTAGATTTAAATAATGGCACCATTCGTGTGGAAAGCGAAGAAGGGGTTGGTACTACTTTCCTGGTACAGTTCCCGATGCTTAAATAACCGCTAACAGCAGTACCGATGTTTTTACCACTGCCTAAATTTAAAAAATATATTTATACATTTGCATTTATCAATGGATTATAATCATGGAATTAAAACAGGTTGAGAAAATTGCAAAAGCACTGGGCGATATAAACCGGTTGAAAATTTTACAGCACATGCACCAAAACCAGGGCAAAATTGAGTGTATGGAGATTAGTAATATTCTTAATCTGGCCCAGCCTTCTATTAGCCACCACATTAAAAAATTAATTGAAGCCGATTTAATTCAGCCGCAGAAAGATGGCCGGTACTATATGTATACTTTAAACCAGGCCATCTGGCAAGATTATATTCACGTAATGCAACATTTACAGGTATAATTTTTTTTAACAATCAATCGAAACTTTTAAATATATAAATACAATTTAAAGATGTCAACGCAAAAAAAACTTTCCGATATAAATTTATCCATTCTGGATTTAGTAACCATAACCGCCAACAGTACCCCGGCCATTGCTATGAAAAATAGCCTGGATTTGGCGCAACACGCCGAAACCTGGGGTTACAAACGTTTCTGGCTCGCCGAGCACCACAACATGAAAAGCATTGCCAGCACGGCTACCGCAGTTTTAATTGGGTATATTGCAGGCGGTACTTCAAAAATAAGAGTAGGTTCGGGCGGTATTATGCTGCCCAACCACGCACCTTTAATTGTAGCCGAGCAATTTGGTACCCTCGAAACGCTTTACCCGGGCCGGATTGATTTGGGTTTGGGTCGGGCACCCGGCACCGACCAATTGACGGCTATGGCATTGCGGCGTAACCTGCACGGGTCGGTAGAAGATTTCCCGAATAACGTAGCCGAACTACAAAGTTATCTGGGGCCAGTTAATCCGGCAGCGCGCGTACGGGCCGTACCCGGCGAAGGCTTACAAATACCTATCTGGTTACTGGGTTCCAGTACGTTTAGCGCCCAATTAGCGGGTATGCTGGGCTTACCATTTGCTTTTGCCAGCCACTTTGCGCCTACTTTACTAGAATCGGCTTTAAAAATTTACCGCGATAGTTTCCGGCCTTCTGAAAGTTTAGCAGAGCCCAAAGTATTGGCTTGTGTAAACGTAGTGGCCGCCGACACCGACGAAGAGGCTCATAAACTTGCTACCTCGTTGTATTTATTTGCTTTAGGCGTAGTACGGGGTAAATCTATGCCGCTGCAAGCACCCGTAGACGATTTAGACGAATACTGGGATGGTGCCGAACAGTACGCGGTACAGCAAATGTTCCGGTATGCATTTGTGGGCGGCCCCGAAACGGTTAAGCATAAGTTGCAGGATTTCTTAGACGTGACCCAGGTAGACGAATTAATGGTCGTTTCGCATATATACGAACATACAGCCCGCCTGCGGTCTTACGAAATCTTATCGCGGTTAAAGCAAGAGCAGCAGGTAAAAGCCAGCCTGGCTAATCTGTCGTAAATTATTTAAGAAAAGCGGTTTGGGTAATAATCCAACCGCTTTTCTTAATTGTGCACCTTTTTCTTTAAACCGGTATTTACCAAACCAACCAGAGCTATATGCCTACAACTACCCTCGAAAGACGTTTAAACCTGGGCCAAGCCACGGCCATAAACATGATTGACATGGTGGGCATTGGGCCCTTTATAACCTTGCCCATGGTTATTGGCATGATGAATGGTCCGTATTTTTTGTATGCCTGGGTAGCCGGGGCGGTGCTTTCTTTTGTAGATGCTATGATCTGGAGCGAATTGGGTGCTGCCTTCCCCAAAGCCGGTGGTTCCTACAATTTCCTGAAAGAAGCTTACGGCAAAAATAGCGGGGGTAAGTTAATGAGCTTTTTGTTTGTCTGGCAAACCATGATTCAAGCCCCTTTGGTTATTGCTTCGGCAGCTATTGGGTTTGCTTCTTATTTTTCTTACCTGGTGCCTTTAAGTCCGCTGGCGGCAAAAGCGGTAAGCGGCGGCGTAGTACTTTTAATTGTATTGTTGCTTTATCGTAAAATAGAAGCTATTGGCAAAATAAGCGTTTTTTTGTGGGGCGGCGTTATTTTTACCTTGCTCTGGATTATTGGCGGCGGCCTGGCCCACGGTAATTTTAGCCAACCTATCCGGGATATGAACGAGGGCTTAACCGTAAATTATGCTTTGGTAACGGCTATTGGTTTTGCCAGTGTAAAAACCGTTTACAGTTACTTAGGTTATTATAATATTTGCCACCTGGGCGGCGAAATTATCGATCCGGCTAAAAATATTCCGCGCAGTATGTTTTTGTCTATTGCGGGGATAGCGGTTTTGTACCTGCTCATGAATATTAGCGTGGTAAGTGTAATTCCGTGGCAGCAAGCCAAAGAAAGTGCTTTTGTGGTTAGCGAGTTTATGCAGGTACTCGCCGGCGATACGGCTGCTAAAATTGTGACGGTACTTATTTTATGGGTGGCTTTCGCGTCGGTGTTTTCGGCTACGTTGGGCTATAGTCGCATACCATACGCCGCTGCCGCCGACGGTGCTTTCTTTAAAATATTTGCCACTTTACATCCCACCAAACATTTTCCGCATATATCCTTGTTGTTTTTAGGGGGCATAGGATTTGTATTTAGTTTATTGTTTAAGTTAAGCGATGTAATTAGCGCCATTTTGGCTATGCGTATTTTAGTGCAGTTTATTGGCCAGGCGTTTGGCTTATTACTTCTCCGAAAAAGCCGTACCCACACCCAGTTTCCGTATAAAATGCCTTTGTTTCCGTTGCCGGTGTTTTTAGGTATTGCACTGTGGCTCGGCATATTAATTTCCACGGGTTTAACTTTGGTACTATCCGGTTTATTTGTAATTGGCCTGGGGGTAGTAGTGTACTTTATCAAAGCCAAACTGAATAAAGAATGGCCGTTTTTAATAGAAGAATAGTTCCCTAAGTTTTTATAGTCTGCTAAGGTTTAAAGCACTTCTTCCTTTATCATTTTAGAACCTAAGCGTTACTTCTGCGCCAGAGGGCTGCTGGTTTAAATAAATATCACATTTTTCGACTGCAAAAAATATTAACTGGCTGGAGCCGTGATTGCTTCAACTGCAACCACCGGCACCGGCTGCGGTAGCGTTTCTTGCGCGGCCAGTACCGCGCCCCAGGAAAACTGCTGACAAAGGCGGCGCATATTTTCGGGCATTTGCGCCTTTATCTGAATTATTTGGCTGGTAGACGGATGCACAAACGTAAGCGTGGCGGCATGCAGCAACAGGTCCGGACTGTTTAACTCATCCAGAAACATACGGTTGTGGCGCCAGTCGCCGTGCTTTTTGTCGCCGACAATGTAGTGCCGCAGGTGGGCAAAATGTTTACGTATTTGGTGCATTCGGCCGGTTTCGGGCTTAATTTTAACCAAGCTATAGCGGGCAGTGGCGTAACGGCCCACCGGAATAGGTAATTCTACTGTGGCAAGCCGGCTAAAATGGGTAACCGCCTCCTGGGCTTCTTTGTGTTGGTGGTCTTTGTCCGGGCGAATAGGACTGTCGATGGTGCCGGTTTCCGGAGCGTACCCCCTTACAATGGCAAAATACGTTTTATCGGGCTGCCGTTCCGCAAATGCTTTTGTTAGCGGGGCAGCGGCTTCAGATGTTTTGGCAAAAAGCAATACGCCCGAGGTGCCGCGGTCTAGGCGGTGCAAGGGGTACAGGCGATAACCCAACTGATCGCGCAGTAATTGCAGGGCAAACTCTTTTTTTTCTTCGGCAATGCGGGTACGGTGTACCAACAAGCCATTGGGTTTATTAATGGCTACATATTGCGCATCGTCGTAAATAATCTCCAGCACTTTTATTCTAACTTATTATTGCTGCAAATTACAGAAATATTTTTTACCACAGCCCTAAGAACGTTTATAGTACCGCCGCCTAAGGCATTTTACCAGAAAACAAAAGAGGCTGTTTATTTATTAAACAGCCTCTTTTGTTAAAAATAGTAGCGGTAAGTTAGGCTTGTTTTACTAACTGTACTTCGCCTTGTATTTTTAATTCTTCTCCTAACATTACACCACCTGTTTCAAGGGCTGCATTGTAATTAATACCCCAATCTTTGCGGTTAATTTTACCGCTGATAGAAAAACCGGCTTTTAAGTTACCCCAAGGGTCAGTGGCCAGACCATTGTTTTCAACGGAAAGTTTGATAGGCTTGGTGGTATCTTTTATGGTTAAATTGCCATAAAGATGGAAGGTGTCTTCGTCTACTTTTTCTACTTTGGTAGAAACAAACTGCATGTTCGGATGGGCTTCTACGCCAAAAAAATCAGCATTACGCAAATGCGCATCGCGTTGTTCATTGCTAGTATCAATAGAAGCTACATCAATATTGGCAATTAATTTTGCCGCTGAAAAATCATCACCTTCGGTTTCAGCCGCTACGTCAAACTTGGTAAACTTTCCGGTAACATTGGAAATCATTAAGTGCTTAATTTTAAAGCTTAATTCACTATGCGAAAGGTCTAAAGACCATTTGGTTGCTGCCATTTTTAATCTAAGTAAATTTTATAATAGTAATAATAAATTTTGTGTATGTTATATAATATAACACTGTTATTTTTGCAAACATAATCAAGATTTCGTTCCAGACAAAGAACAAGTGGTTAAATATTTATAATTAGCCTGAAATTTTATTATTTGCTGCTTTAGCGGATATAAAAAAACGGCTTAGAGTTTTTCCTAAGCCGTTTTTTTATATTAACGTGTGTTTTAGCATTGCCAAAAAGAGCAGCGAATGTTTTTAAATAAAAAACCTGATAACACTTTGGTTATCAAGTTTCTAGTAGCCGCGACGGGAATCGAACCCATATCAAAAGTTTAGGAAACTTCTATTCTATCCATTGAACTACGCAGCCGGCTTGCTGCCAGCAACAAGTAGTACAAATTTATTTAAATATAAACCAAATACCAAAAGCCATGGTAAATTAGGCGTTTGCAGTAACACAAGCCCGGGTGGTTACGTGTATATAGCTGCTTTGTTAAACCTTACCGGTGGGGCGTAGTTTAGAAGAAGGATTAATATTATTTAAAATTAAGCCAAAGGCGTTAGTTAATTTTTGTTTTTACCGTAATAGCTACATCTAAGTAAGGATAACGCCGGCAGTAATGGGCATTTTGAATAAGCAGTTAAAAAATTTATCTCCCCAGGTTCCGGCTCCTAACAACGCCGATGATACCCAACCAGCCCTGATTTTTATTCCGGATATTAGTGGCTTTACCAAATTTGTAAACGAAACCGGTATTAGAACCAGTCGCAATTTAATTGCCGATTTGCTCGAAATAATTATTGAAGCCAATATTCTGGATATGTCTTTGTCGGAGATTCAGGGCGATGCCGTTTTGTTTTACCGGCTGGGCCCGCCGCCTACGGTACAGGAAGTAATAAACCAATGCAAGCAAATATTTGTCGATTTTCAGAATTACCTCCGGATTGTAGAGCGCGATACCGGTTCTGAGTTAGGCGCTTCTTTGTCGGATAGCCGGCTTACTTTAAAAGTGGTGGTGCATTACGGCCAGCTAAGCGTAACTCAAATCCGGGAATACATTAAGCTCATGGGCAAAGATGTAATTATTGCCCACCGCCTGCTTAAAAACGATATAGAAGGCGATGAGTACGTGTTGCTGAGCGAAGATTACCTGAAAACCCAACCCGAAGAAACCATTAAACCCAATTTTAGCTGGACGCAGTTACGTAAAGGTTCTACTTATTATGAGCACCTGGGCCAGATAGCGTACCGCTACGCTTTTTTAACGCCGTTGCGCTTGTTGGTTACCAGTAGCCGGCCCATAGAAGGTAAAAACAAATACCCCAACGTGTATGCTGCCAGCATTACCATTAAAGCGCCGGCCCGGTATATTTTGCGCATTATCAGCAATTTTAGGCTTAAACCCGCCTGGATGGTGGGCATGACCAAAGTGCACTTTGATACCACCAAAGCCAACCGGCTGGGCCTTTCGTATAAATGCGATTTAAACCGGGGCCAGATTGATATGCAAACGATTCAGAGTTTTATTGGCGAAGAGCGGATTGAGTACGTCGAGAAAATTTCTAATTTCCGGATATTTCCGAATGCCTTACTGTTTTTTTACCTGACGGTGGTAGACCGGGAGCATACCTTTGTGCAGTTAAAGTTTCATTACAACCCTACGGCCGTGGCTAGTTTCTTCCACGCATTCTTCCTGCGCCGCCGCATGAAAATATTCCTGGGCAAATCTATCCGGAACCTCAAAAGCCTCTGCGAACGCATGTACCAGGAGCATCCGCGGTAATTTCGTTAATCGTTGCTCGGATTCGGGAATTTTCATGTTCGAAATTCAATTATTAGATACATGTTATTGGGGCTGATTATTTCCCGCAAAATATTTGGGTTTAAAGCAACCCCGCTCCGGCAAGGCAATACCCTACTAACCACTAACCACTAACCACTAACCACTAACCACTAACCACTATCTTACTATCGCTACAATAAATGCCAGTACGGTTAAGATTAAACCAATCATAAAAATGGTGTACGAGATGCGCAGTAAACGGTATTTTTTACTTAATACATCGCCCAGGTAATAAATATCAGTAATCATGTTGTTGTAAAGCGTATCTTTTTCCCGCATGAGTTCGTGCATACCCGCCTGAAAGTCTTCGAGGGGGAGCTTGGTAAAATTACCGAAAAACAAAATATTTACCTTTTTGCTTTTTACCTTGTTCGGGCGAATATTAAAGCTGGTAACCTCGGGCTGCGCCGACATAATAGCCGAAACCACCGAGCCTAAGGTCGTAAGAATAAGAATGCCCACCGGCACCATTAAAATAGGGTTACGGGTAAACTCAGTACCCAACACCGATGTTTTTGCGCCCAGATATGTAATAATTACCGACAAAATAATGGCATTCAGACTTATCATCATGTTGGCTTTGTTATCGGCAATACTACTCAGCGACATATGGTTTTGGTACGTAGAGTTGAACATGGTTTCGATACCTCGTTTGGGCTGAGCCAAGGTTTCGCGTTGTTTCTTATTCTTTTTCTTCTGGTCTTTCACCAATACCTCGTGCCGGTTGCGCTGCTCCTGAATATTGGCTTTAAGCTGCTCGCCAAATTGCTGCCGGGCAGCTTCGGTTCTGAACTCCTGGCCAGATAAAAAATCGAGTTGGTACTGCGCCCACTCGGCATCGGTAAAAAATTTATTTAAAAATACTTCCCATTCTACCCGCAACAGCTCGGCATTCGAAAAAAATATTTCTTTTCCAATATTAGATATATCGGCATCGGCTAAAATTTCCTGGAGCAGGGTAGTAGTAGGTACATCGTGTTTTGTGGCCATAATGCAATCTGTTACCACCTGTATCCGATCGGCGGGGTAGCCATTATCTTCCAGGAAAGCCGTAGCAAATTCTACGCTTTTTTCTTCGTGACCCGTGTAGGTATCTACGTAGCCGGTATCATGAAACCAGGCCGCCAGTTCCAGGGCTTCCAGGTCTTCGGGGGGCAGGTTGTAGTTTTGCGCCAGACTACGCACTTCTTTGGCCGTTTCGGCGGTATGTTTGTAATTGTGGTAAACTAACTTCCGCGACAAGCGCTCCTTAAATAAAGTAAAAACATAGTTACTGGCTTGCGGTATAATTTCCTGATCTTTCATAATTGTGCTAACACAAAGGTTGGTTCTAAAGGAACCATTTAGTAAACCCGTTATGGGTTATTTTGTTAAAATAATGGTTCGGTATGCTTTCCGGGTTTTGAAACGCATTTAAAACCCGAAAGTTTGCTGAACGGCATCTTAGTACGCGCCGACCTGTTACTTTTGGAGTGCCTATTTATGCTGGTGTTGCCGGTAATATAGTTAAGTTCTATTATTTAGCGCTGCTAGCAAAACATTTAAGGTTAATCTACGTCAGATACCAGTAACTCATTTATCTGTAACCCAAATAAAATTTACCGCCTGGTGGTGCTAACTTATTACGTATTTAACGTATTAAGGCAGCGGTAGGCTTAAACCAAATGGGATATTAATTTTTATCCGTTAGAAATACCTATTACCCTATTTCCATGAAGCATCGATATCTGGTTTATTTATTATCTATAGCTCTAATATTTTTCGCCAATGCCTGCGCCCTATATAAACCTTATTACAGCAATGAGGTTGCCAACTGGAAATCTGTACAGTCGCCTGATACCAGCAAGATAAGATACACTATTTTTTTGATTGGTGATGTGGGTGCTCCCGAAAAGGAGCCGCTGGAACCCTCGCTTAAATTACTGGAATCGCAAATAAAAGCCGTTGGGGCCAACAGCGCCACCATTTTCCTGGGCGATAATATTTATTCTTATGGTTTAACCGAAGCCGGCTCGCCGGGCCGTAAAACCGACGAAGAGCGCCTGATTACCCAGCTCGACCGGTTTAAAGGCTACAAAGGCGAAAAGTATATGATTCCGGGTAACCACGATTGGGCCCAAGGCTTGCCGGGTGGCTTACGGTCGGTAATCCGGCAGGAAGTATTTGTAGAAGAGTATCTCCGCGACACCACTTTTGTATCGGGAGGGAATTTTTTTGTGCCCGATGAAGGCTGTCCCGGACCTTACGAAGTGTTTTTGCAGGAAGATATTGTATTGATAGCCTTAAACTCGCAATGGTGGCTGCAGGATGAAGAACGCCCCTATGGCGCCAATAATTATTGCGATGTAGCCGATGAGGTAGAGGTACTGGCCCAAATAGAAGATATTATTAGCCGCAACAAAGGCAAAAATATAATGGTAGTGGGGCACCATCCTATTTTTAGCAATGGTTACCACGGGGGTAGGTTTACGGTGTTAGACCACTTTTTTCCGCTTACCGCTTTAAAGCCGTGGTTGTTTCTGCCAATGCCGGTAGTGGGGTCTATTTACCCCTGGGCGCGTAAATACGGTGGCATTAGCCAGGATATTTCCCATCCCAAGTACCAGGCGTATGCCCAGGGACTTATGAATATTTTTCAGCGGTACCCCAATGTGGTGTATGCGGCCGGCCATGAGCACAGCATCCAGCATTTTGTTACCGGCAATGTAAATACCATTGTGAGCGGTTCGGGTTGTAAAATACAGCACCTGAAAAGAGGCGGCGGCGATGCGGTTTTCGGCCACGAAGCCAAAGGCTACGCCAAAGTAAATTATTACAACAACGGCGAGGTTTGGGTTGAATTTTGGGAGCCTGTAGGCGATGGTTCCAAAGGCGAAATAGTTTTCCGGACCAAAATGTACAACCAGGCAAGTGGGCAGGTGGCTCAAAGCCAAACTCAGGATAAAACCCCGGCCTTGTCTACGCGCAACTACCGCGATAGTACCATAACTTTAGCGGCCAATACCAATTACCTGGCTACAAATTTTAAAAAGTTCTTTTTAGGAGAGCATTACCGGCCTGTTTGGGCTACTCCGGTTAAAATGCCTTACCTGGATTTACGCACCGAAAAGAAAGGTTTGCGGCCGTACCGCGTGGGTGGTGGTAAACAAACTTTGTCGTTGCGCCTTCGCAACGAAGACGGCGAAGAATATACCTTACGTTCGGTAAACAAAAATCCGGCCCAGGTATTGCCCCTGCAACTCCGCGAAACCATTGCCAAAGATATTTTACAGGACCAGGTATCGGCCCAACACCCGTACGGCGCCCTGGTACTGCCCCCTTTGGCCAAGGCGGCCGGTGTTTTCCATGTTAATCCCCAGTTATTTTATGTGCCCACCGACCCGGCCTTGGGGCAATATGGGCCTTTGTTTGGCAAGACCATTGGTATACTCGAAGAAAACCCCGACGAAAATCACCAGGATGTAGCCAGTTTAGGTAATGCCCAAAATCTGGTAGGCACTGATAAAGTATTGGAGCGCAAAATTGATAACAACGACAACGAGGTAGATGAACTGGCCTTTGCCCGGGCCCGCTTGTTTGATATGCTTATTGGCGATTGGGACCGCCACGAAGGCCAGTGGCGGTGGGTAGAACGCAAAACCGATGATGGCCGTATTTTTGTTCCGGTTCCCAAAGATCGCGATGTGGCTTTCTTTAAAGTAGATGGCTTGCTGCCTTACCTCGCTACCCGCAAATGGGGAATCCGCAATTTCCAGAACTTTGGCTACGAATACAACGATTATATTGGCCTGAACCTAAGTGCGCTGGCCAACGACCGTACTTTTTTATCGCGGGTAACCAAAAAAGAATGGGTAAGCCTGGCCGAAAAACTTAAAACCGATGTAAACGATGCCGTAATTGAAGAAGCCCTGAAGCGCTTTCCCCAAGAGGTATACGCCATGTCGGCTCCCGAAATTGCGGCTAAACTTAAATCGCGCCGCGATTTATTGCCCCAACTGGCCGCCGATTATTATACGTTTCTGTCTAAAACGGTGGATGTGGCCGGTAGCAACCGAACCGAATATTTTACAGTTAAACGCCTGAACAACCAGGAAACCGAAGTAACGGTACGCAATATTAAAAAAGACGGTACCATTGGCCGTAAGTTGTATAACCGCACTTTCCAGACAAACGAAACGAAAGAAATACGGCTGTATGGCCTCGACGGAAAAGATGTTTTTGAAGTAACCGGCGAAGCCAAGCGCGGCATTTTAGTCCGGATTATTGGCGGCAGCGACCGCGACAGCATTATAGATAATTCGCGGGTAGGTGGCCTGCGCCGCAAAACACTTGTGTACGATACCCCCAACGATAATTTTTTCCAGTTTGGCCCGGAAACGAAAAACCGCACCGAAACCGCCGGCGAAGTAAATGTATATAACCGCGACGACCACCGTATTGCTTACCTGGGGCCCCGACTGGCTTTGCAGTACAACGCAGACGACCAGCTTTACCTGGGTGGTGGCCTGGTTTACCGAACCTTTGGTTTCCGGAAAGATCCTTTTGCTTCGGAACACCATTTATTAGGCAATTATGCTTTTGCTACGGGCGCTTATAACCTGCGTTACCGGGGTATTTATACCGGCTTGCTCCGGAAGTGGGATCTGGATTTTAACACCAGTATAAACGGGCCGCAATTACTCTCTAATTATTTTGGGCAAGGCAACAATACCGAAGCCAACGAAGAAAACATCCGGGATTACCGGGTGCGGTTTCACCGGTTTATTCTGGCCCCGATGCTTACCCGCAATATTTTCCACTTTCTGAAAATAGGTATTGGCCCTACTTACGATCAGTTTCAGGTAGAGCGGGAATCTACAGGTGCCCAGGCACGAGCTTTAATTGCCGCTTCCGAAACCGATGCCAGTTCTTTCCGGACAAATAAATATTTGGGCGTTAAAGCCTTCATGCATTTGGTTGCCGTAAATAACGAGGTTAACCCTACTATTGGTATTAAATGGCTGAATGAGGTATCGGTAAACCGACAGTTGAGCCAGGAACAATTAGCGTTTACCCGTGTTGCCTCGGAAGTCGTTTTTTATCTGACCCCACAGTTTCCGTTTCAGGTAACCTGGGCGGGGCGTATTGGCGGCGCACATAATTTCGGCGACTACCGGTTTTACCAGGCAAATAGCCTGGGCGGTACTACCAACTTACGTGGTTATCGTATAACCCGGTATGCCGGACGCAGTACCGTTTACGCCAATGCCGAAGCCCGATTGCAGTTATTTCGGTTTAACATGTACCTGTTTCCGGGCAAATTTGGGGTACTGGGCTTAATTGATCACGGCCGGGTATTTGCCGATAACGACACCGATAGCCGGTTATTTAGTGGGCTGCACCGGGGTATTGGGGGCGGCGTTTGGTTGGATATTTTGCGCAAAGCCGTAGTCTCGGGCACTTACACCGTTGGCGAAAAGGAAAAGCTATTTAACTTAAATTTTGGATTTTTATTTTAAAAGAATAAAAGTTGGAGCGCCGGACCGGCACGTACGAGTAAACTAGTTATTAAATAAATCAAAAGCAGTTTACCGGAAAGAAGAAAACTCAGGCTATAAAAATAATCTATACATGAAAGGTTGGGCAAAATATTTAGGGCTTTTTCTGCTGTTTTCAGGGTTTACGAGTTGGCAAGCGTGCGCCCAACCCGATACCCTAAATACCCAAAGTCATCAGCCCGACGAAAAAGAATTTGCCAATCCGTCGGTACTGGGAATGGGTAAAAGCAAAGGCATTATTATAAACTACGAGGTACTACCCGATTTTGGCATTACTTCTACCTCGCCGCAAGCCGGTATTGGTAATAAAAAAGCCGAAGTACGCCGAAATAATAAATTAGATATTAAGGCGTATGCCCCCTTGGTAAATAATCCGCATTTTAAACTAGTAGCGGGCTTTAACTATTTTTTCGAGGAGTTTAATTTTGAATATCCGTTTCCGCCGGAGTACGCTTTTTACAACAACATCGAAGACAAAAATCTAAAAACCATTAGTGGGCAACTGGTTATGTTGCGGCCCATAAACGAAAAGAATTTTTATGTTTTACGGGCTAAAGGCGAGCTCAACGGCGATTATTCTTCTAAAGAAGTGGCTATTCCGGATTATTTAAAAACCACTGTCGAGTTTTTGTACGGTTGGAAAAAGAGTCCGGCTTATTCTTACGGATTTGGGGTGCAGTTAGGGTATGCTTTGGGACGGCAGCGTATTTACCCGGCCTTTTTATACAACCGTACTTTTAATCCTAAGTGGGGCATTGAAGCTATTTTACCCGCCAATGCCGATTTGCGTTACAATGCCTCGGAGCGTTCGTTGTGGTTTGGTGGCTTTTCTGTAGATGGTGCCAGCTATAATATTAACATTAATAACCCTGAATTTGCCGGTTTCGAAACCCTGGAGTTGCGGCGCTCCGAAATACGCGGCCGTTTGCGGTGGGAACGTGAAATTTATGATTTTCTGTGGTTTGGCGCGGAGGCGGGTTACCGGTTAAATTTAAATTTTAATGTTTTTGAGAAAGATGCCAACGATGGCTTTATATTCGCTAAAAGAGAAGAGCCGCTTATCCGAAATAAATTAAAAGGAGCGGCCTTGTTTAACCTGGAAATATTTCTGGTACCGCCCCGTCGTTTTCTGAAGCAATAAAAAGCAGCTTTTTTGCTATTGATGACCAGGCTAAATACATTCAAAAAGCGGCTGTATTCGTATGAATAAACTGTGCAAAAAAAGGACCTGGTGCTTGGGCATCAGGTCCTTTTTTAATTTATGCTTAAAAATATTCCTTCTTTTCTAAGAACCTGTTTAGCGTTTCTTCAAAAGTGCTTCTGGTCGCCATTGGTGGGGTTATCACCGCCAATCTGTTAGCTTCAATCTAACTTTTTGCCGGTGAAAACAAATGGCAAAGTCAGACTTCTATGAAATTTTCAAAACGCTGGTAGGTTCTAATTATTTTTTAGGTAATGCGGCCCTACCCGTATTTAGCTGAAGGTATTATTTACAGGAATAGCTAAATATTAACTAAACGGTTCCGTGTATACCTTAATTAAATATTACCGGCCAGCAATATCTAATATTTTGGTGTTCTTTTTTAAGGTCCTTAAAACCAAAAATAATACCAGGCCAATTACAAAAATTATTTGCCAGAGTTTATCTACTTCT